>JAIRRR010000168.1 GCA_031255875.1 Treponema sp. | reverse complement strand
AAGCCGGAATTCCCGAATAACTCTATTGGCCTATCATCCCCTCCCGCCAGTGCCAGACAGGCAGGGAAAGTTCCGATGAAAACGGGTTGGGCCGGTTAAAATCCGGGAGCCAGCCGCTGTCCGGCGCGAGTTCCTGGTAAAAGCCCTCCTCGATTTCGAATTCCTCAAGCCACCGGCGCACCTGCCTGTATTCCTCCTCGTTCACGTAACGCCGGGGCGGGTCCCTGTCCCCGCCCGTTGCGGGGCCTTTTACGGGCGTGTATTGCGTCATGACGGACAAAAGCGCTTTGCCCCGCGCGTGATCCGCGAACCAGCGGATCACGTCCCTGGAGGCCTCAAGGCAGCCGGGCAAAACCAGGTGGCGGACAACGACCCCGGACGCGAGCACCCCGGCGGAAGCTGCGGCGGGAGAGCCGGGGCCGGCCGGCAACGCGGACGGCCGGTATTTCAGGGCACCCCGGCTTTCAAGCATGAGCAGTATCGCCGCAGCCGCCTGTTCGGGGTAATCGGGGGCCAGGAAAAAACGGCGGGCAATTCCGCAATCCAGCGTCTTTAAATCCGGAAGGTATACATCGACGGTATCCGCCAAAAGGGCGAGGGTTTCCCGGCTTTCGTAGGCGGAAGAATTCCACAGCACGGGAATGGAAAGCCCCCGCTCCCGGGCGGCGCGTATCCCCGCTGCCAGCGCGGGGGCCGCGTGGCTCCCGGTAACCAGGTTGATGTTCTCCGCGCCCTTTTTTTCCAGGGCCAGGCAAATGGCGGCAAATTCCCCGGCAGAAACGGCCCGCCCCGCCCCGCCCTGCGAGATCTGCCAGTTCTGGCAAAAAACGCAGCCCAGGTTGCAGCCGGTAACAAAGACGGTCCCGGACCCGCCCGCCCCGGTTATGGGCGGTTCCTCGCCCCGGTGAATGGACGCGGAGGCGAGGCGCAATTGGGCCGTCTCGCCGCAAAAGCCCGGGGCGGCCAGGCGGTTGGCCCCGCAGCGGCGGGGGCAGAGGCAGCAATTTTCGTAGGCGGAAATTTCTTTCACGAACTAGATTAATTTGCGCCAGGCGGAAGGGGCGACGCCGGTCTTCTTCTTGAAAAACCGCGAAAAATAATACTGATCGTCAAAACCCAGGGCGTAGGCCACTTCCTTGATAGACGCGTCTTTCTGTTCCAGCATATCCGCCGCCTTCTTTATTTTAAGCTGCATATAGTACTGATACGGCGTCATGGAAGTATAAGTCTTGAATATTTCGTTAAACCGGGAAGTACTAATCCCAATCTGCCCGGAAATGCCGGGCAGATTGATAGCGCCCAGGACATTCGCCTCCATAAGGGATTTTGCCTTTTCCACGATACGCTGGTAGTTGTTTATCTGTTCTTTCCGCCGGTTCCGGGTTAGAATTTCCGCGATAAGCGAAAGAACCCCGGCGCAGGCCTTAAGCTGGAAAAGCGGCGCCTGGGTCTTAACCTCGTCTATAATCATATTGAAGGCCGCTATCATATTGTCGTGCAGGCCGGATTCGGAAAAGACGCACTCCCGGGAGAGTATCCCTTCTTCCAGCAATTTGAAGAAAGCCTTCCCCTGAAAGCCGACCCAGTATTCGTGCCAGCCGACTTCAAAGACCGGCTTGTACCGGTGCTTCAGCCCGGGCAGGAGAAAGAAAACCGATCCGGGCAGGACCGTGTAACTCTTCCCCTCGGCCTCGAATATGCCTTTCCCCTTTGTAATGTATATGATGTGAAAATTGGGCAGGGTACGGCCCTCGGCGACGTTGCGGAATATGGCGGGATGCCGGTTTTTATTGGGGGGATACTCGACATAGGGCGGCACTTCCACATTGCCTACGTTGGTGCATACCATCCCCAGTTTTTCATCTTCCTCGCTAAAGGGAAGGTAATGCAGCAATGCTTCCGGCCGGGCAACATCGGATTTCTTCACCGTCGGAATTCTATGATAACCCATATCTTAAAGCCTCCCCGTTTACACAAGAGTTACGGCCCGGCGAACAGGAACGCCGCAAGGGATACGTTCCGGAATATGCTCCCTGCGGGCCCCGGATTCGGCGCAATAGGCTCCTCTGGACCGGCATTACAGGCAGTATATCAAAACAGGGCGGCTTGGGCTAGAAAGGGAAGGGGCGGTCGCGCCGGGCATTTATCGAAGGCCCGTCCAGGCGCCGCGCCAAATCCCGGGGATTCCGCCGCGGACAAGGGCGCAATTTCCGCAGGCCGGGCGGCGGAGGCGAAGCGTTAGCCGCCGCAAGCAGCCTTGCAATTTTTGCGGGGCGAAAAAATTACCTATTCTCCCCAATAGCAGCAAGGCCGTTGATAAAACAACTATGAAAAACCGCCAGCGGCTCAAATTTGAAAATTTTTATAGCCGTTTTATCGTACAGTATCTGCAATTTTGTTGGATACTCGTCATCGCCTTCATAATAGACTATTTTTACAGGTAGTTTTGGCAATACGGTATACTTCCATATATGCTTCCCTGTCGATGCTTCCAGCTCAAGCGTCATGCCGATTTTGCCCGCCGTTTCCCGGAATTTTTCGTAATTTCCCCCGTATGCCCTTTCAAGGGGGCCGGCAAAAATATTATTATCCCGAAAAACGCCGCCGGAAAAGTATCCAAGCGTACAGAAATCGTTTACGGGGTCCCCGTCCGCTTCCGATAAAAGATAATAGCCTAAAACGCTTTTTAAGTTATACTCATATCCTTCACAATCATCGGTTTTGGGGGCCCATGGTATTTTTTGCCCGGCAAGCTCTATAACATCTTTTGTTATAGAATACGTTCGCTCAAGAAAATCGATTAAAACTTTATTGTGCGCAATTTGCCTTAAGCCCAGTCTTTTCGAGCTCTCCCCGAAATCGCAATTTTGCAATAATTTTATCACCCAGTTATAGGTCTTTATATATCCCCGCTCCATTACGGCCCTTCCTTAAATCATTCACTATTTTTACACCATCACGCCGGGGCGTGTTGCGCTTACCGTTCCGGCTGTACGGAGCGGTTTTGCCGGGCATACGGCGGCGGGCTGCCACGGGCAAAATTACAGAACGCGCTTCTTGTTCCATTCGGGGAGCAGGGCCCCGGGGCCCCGGAGCAGGGCGCTTGCCAGGGCGTCCGAGGCGGCGGCAAAAACCCGCTCCAGGACAGGCAGATCCGCCTCCTCAAAGTCCGAGAGGACCCAGCCCGCAATATCGCCGTGCCGTCCGGGGTTGCCGCCCTTGCCGGGCTCCCGGTCGCCGGGCCGGCCGATGCCGATGCGCAGCCGCCAGAAGTCCGCAGTGCCGAAACTCGCCTTCATGGAGCGCAGCCCGTTATGGCCGCCGAGCCCGCCGCCGAATTTAAAACCCGCGACGCCCAGGGGCATCTCCAGTTCGTCGTGAACCGCAAGTATCCGGCCGGGGGGGATCTTGAAAAACGAGGCGGCCGCGGCCACCGATTCCCCGGAAAGATTCATAAAAGTTTCGGGAAAGACAAAGTGAAAGCGCCGGGGGATATCAGCCGGGCTTTCGGCCGCATTATCGGTACTTTCGGCAGAATCGTCGGGCGCGTCTTCGGCTGTTTTCAGGAAGGGGAGAAGCCGGTCCCGCTCCAGCGCCGCGTACCGGCCCTTGTATTTTTTCTGCGTGTCCAGGCAGCCGGCAAAGGGGAGCTTTTCCGCAAAAAGCCAGGAGACATTGTGGCGGTTCCGGGCATAGCGATCCCCGGGGTTGCCCAAAAAAGCGATAAGCTCAATCATTTCCTTTACTTAATCTCTCGTTCTATGATAAAATTGCCATGCTTCGACTGGTATTGAAAATATACCAAGAAAACGCCGGATCATACAATCCGGCGCCGGGGGCATTTATGGTCGAAAGAAAGTACGAGGGGATAAACTATACCGAATATCCTTTGCCGGAAGAATGGGCCGCCGGGGGAAGCGTTTCGGGGGTTCGCCTTGTATACGCGGCGGACCAGAAAAAAGACGGGACGACTATCGGCGCTTTTCCGGAAGCGCGCGGTTCCGGGCCCGGAAGCGGTTCCGCGGAGCTGGCTATCCCCGTCGATCTCTGGACTTTTGACGAACTGGCCGGGCGCGCCGGCATGGACGCCGAAGGCCGCGCCGTTTTCGCCTCCGCAAAGGGCCTTGCCCTGCAATGCGGGGGCTGGCTTTCCTGGTCGGCCGGCTGGGAACTCGCGGAAGGCGAAAGCCTGCCCCGGCGCGTACTGTTCTTGCCGTCCCTGCGCAGGCTTACCAACCGTGAGGGGGACGACCTGGAGCCGGCAGCCCCGGTCCCGCTTGATGCCGAAACGCCGCCGCTGCCCGTAGAAGGATGGGAAAGCGGTCACTTTATCATTTATCTGCGCGCGGGCGACCATTACCTCTGCATCGCTTCCAGGGACGGCGGGGCCCTGCCGCCGGCCGGCTTCCACGTCCACCGGGAAACGCGGGTCGTGATTGCCGAGGTTTTCTGCCCGGGCAAGTCCTGGAAGCTGCAAGACACGCTGGCGGAATTTGTTATTTTTTCGGCCAGGGGGTACTTCAATTTCAAAGACACGCTCCGCCGCTTTTACCGGCAGGAAGATCAGTTTGAAAAAATAGAATTCCTGCGGGGCAGCGGGGGCCGCCATCCCGGTGGCTACGAATCCTGGTACAACCACTACGCTTCCATTAATGAAAAAACAATTCTGAACGATCTGGACGCCCTGGGAAAAACAGAAAATCTTTTAAAGCTTGTTTTTTTGGACAGGCAGAGGCCGCTTGTTTTTCAAATCGATGACGGCTGGGAAAAAAACGTGGGGGAATGGGAGACAAACCCCCGGCGCTTCCCCGGCGGCCTTGCCCCGGTGGCGAAAAAAATCGAGGAAGCGGGCTATATCCCCGGCCTCTGGTTCGCCCCCTTCCTGGTAACCAGGAAGTCCCGTATTTTCACCGAACGCCCGGGCTGGCTGCTCAGGGATAAGGGCAAACGGGAAATACCCGCAGGATTCAACCCCAGGTGGGACGGGGAATTTTACTGCCTCGACCTTTCCCGGAAAGACGTACTGGACTACCTCGGGCGGATCATGGAGCGGGCCATTGACGAGTGGGGTTTCCGTTACCTTAAACTGGATTTCCTTTACGCGGGCTTTTTCCCGGGCGCGTTTTCCGGCGGGGGCAGCCCCTACGAACACTACGAGGAAGCCTGCGCCGTCCTTAGCTCCCGCAGCAAAACCGCATCCGGCCTGCCGGTGGCCTACCTTGGATGCGGCTGCCCCCTCGGCCCTTCGTACCGGCACTTCCCCCTTTCCCGCACCGGGGCCGATACCCGGGAGCATTGGGACTGGAAACTGCCCAGGCTGCTCGGGCATACCGGCGGCCCCAGCGCGTACATAAACCTCATGGATACCATAGGCCGCTCCTACCTTAACGGCACGGTGTATTGCAGCGATCCCGACGTGATCTTCCTGCGTTCAAAAAACTGTTCCCTCAAGGAAAACGAAAAAGAACTCATCGCGCTGACGGATTTCTGCCTGGGCGGCCAGATCATGCTGTCCGACGATCCGCACCAGATGTCTGCGGCGGATACGGCCCTGACCCGGCGTTTGGCGGAACTCTTTGACACGCTTGCCGGGGACGAGTACGGCGCCGTCAGGATCGGCCGCGACGTGTTCCGCCTGGAGAGCCGTTCCGGGAAAACTGCGGGACTCATAAACCTGGGCGGCCGGCCCTGCCGCCTGGACAGGGGCAAAGATCCCGCGCTTTTCGCCGCGTTCGGCAGGGGCAGGGTGCTGACAGACAGCCGGCCCAAAAGCGGCCCCGGCGGGCTGAGTTTTGCCGCGCACACAATTACAATTACGACTACCGCATGACGCGCTGTTTCGGCAATTCCGGCTTCAACCACGGATACGCTGGCGGACATGGGCGAAGAAGATAATTTTACCACGGACGGAACGGACAAACACCAAAGGCAGTACGCGAAGCGTGTTTGAAGATTATGCCGCACGGTGAGAGGCCCGACAAATGCCGCGCATGGGGATAATGTCGAAGG
>JAIRRR010000040.1 GCA_031255875.1 Treponema sp. | reverse complement strand
TTCCCGGAATTCCCAGCGCAGAAGCAGCCTTTTAGTATTCTCGTCGAAAGGTATTTCCGGGGAAGCGACAATAAAACCGCCGTCAAGGTAAACCGGCCCGGAAAAATAAGAGCCTTCCGGAATTTCCCGGATCTTGTATTTTGCCATGTATACTTACACTCTAATTCATAACGCAAAAAAAATCCGGCTCTGTGCTCTGTTCCGCGCCTTGACAGCCCCGCCCGGCGGCGTTGACGTAGCGGCTCCTTTATCCTATCATGAATAGCCGATTCGTAACCAGTGCGCCGTAGGGCGCGGGCCTGAATTTCCGGCAGATCACATTATCCGGGGAAAATTGATTGAAATTCGGCGTGGTAGTTGTCCTTTCCAACGCGATCTTGTTTGCTTTTATTCTTCTGATTCTTTTCCTCCCGGTCGTCATTCTGGGGCCGCAGAACGCCGGGATCTTCTGGAAAGGCGCCTGGCCCGCAGGCGTTTTCTTCCTTCTGGTTCTGGTGGCAATGAACGTGTTTTACGCGCTGAATTTCAGGCTTTACTACCTTTTGGAGCGGGAAGACTGGCCCGCGCTGGCCCGCTACCTGGAAAAGCGGATAATCGACGAGGGCCGCTATCATTCTTTCGGGGTACGGCTCCTTTCCAACGCCTATCTCCTGCTTTCGGACAGCGAGGGCCTCGCGAATCTGGAAAACAAGGTCGCGGCCGCAAAACCCGCCCTGCTCGAAAAACTCGCCCTGATCTTCGGCGCCGGACGCATCATACGGAAAGATTATACCGGCGCAGCCCGTTTTTTCGCCGACCGCCTTGCCTGCCCGAACGCTTCCGGCGGGGAATGGCTTCCCTGGTACGAGGGCTTTGCCCTGCTCCTGGATTCCCAGTACGCGGCCGCCGCGGACCGCCTTTCAGGGCTGGCGCGGGACGCGAAGGATCCGGTAGTAACGGCGCTTTCGGCCTGGATTTTGGGGCAGGCCCTGGCGCCGGCCCTGCCGGAACAGTCCGGCGATTTCGCGATCCTGTCGGAGCAGTGCCGGAAGCGGGTCAGGGGGATTTTCCCCCGGCGGGCGGCCTGGGACAGGAAAACAGAGGCAATACAGGACGAAATTCACGCGGTGTTAATATCAAAGTATTTGGAGGATACCGCGGACTGGCTGTACAAAGGACAAGGAGCGGTAAATGCGTAGTTTTTCCAAATCGTCAAAGTTAAACGATGTCTGTTACGAAATACGGGGGCCGGTATTAAAAGAAGCCAGGCGGCTCGAATCCGAAGGTTTCCGGATCATCAAACTCAACATAGGCAACCCCGCGTCTTTCGGGTTTACCGCCCCGGACGAAATCATCCACGACATGATCGTCAACATTCCCAACGCCCAGGGCTACATCGACGCCCAGGGGCTTTTCGCGGCGCGCAAGGCAATCATGCAGGATTTCCAGTCCAGGGGCGTAATGGATGTGGAGATCGACGACATCTACATTGGGAACGGGGTAAGCGAGCTTATCATGATGACCATGCAGGGCCTTCTGGATTCGGGCGACGAGGTGCTGGTCCCCTCGCCGGACTACCCCTTGTGGACGGCGGCGGTAACGCTGTCGGGCGGCAGGGCGGTGCACTACCTCTGCGACGAAGAATCGCTGTGGAATCCGGACTTGGCGGATATCGAATCCAAAGTCAGCGCCAGAACAAAGGCCATCGTAGTCATCAATCCCAATAACCCCACCGGCGCCGTGTACGACCGCGCCGTCCTCGAGGGCATTGCCCGCATCGCCCGGGAGCACGCTCTTATCATCTATGCCGATGAAATTTACGAGCGCATTGTCTACGACGACGCCAAACACATACCCATGGCCTCGGTGGACGGCGAGGCGCTCACCGTAACTTTCAACGGCCTTTCCAAGGCGTACCGGGCCGCCGGATTCCGGGCCGGGTGGATGGCCCTGTCGGGGAACAAAAAAACGGCCGCCGACTACCGGGAAGGGCTCGACATGCTTTCCAATATGCGGCTCTGCGCCAATGTCCCGGCCCAGTACGGCATCCAGACCGCGCTGGGCGGCCGCCAGAGCATCAACGATTTTGTCATCCCCGGAGGCCGGCTCAGGGAGCAGCGGGATGTCGCGGTAAGCATGGTAAATGAGATTCCCGGCCTTTCGGCGGTCAAGCCCAGGGGCGCCCTCTACTGTTTCCCCAAGGTTGATGTTAAGCGTTTCAATATTACCGACGACGAACAGTTCATGCTGGACCTCCTGCGCGAACAGCACTTGCTGCTTGTGCAGGGCACGGGCTTTAACTGGAAAGAACCGGATCACTTCCGCATCGTGTTCCTGCCGGACAGGGAAACCCTTGCCGACGCCCTGCGCCGCCTGGCGGCCTTCCTGGAGCACTACCGGCAGCGCTGAACGCGCTGCGGCCGCCTCGTCCCGCCCGGCGCCGGAAGGCCCGCGAAGGAGGGCCGGGGACGCCGCCGGGCAGCCGCCCCGTTGCGGCCGGAAAAATTATCGGGCGGCGAGCTTGAAGCGCCCCGGTTTTCCTATTATAATCGGTGTATTATGGCTGAAGATATCTTTGACAAGGTTTTTTCCCTGTTTTCGGGAGACAACGACCCTGACGGGAATAGAAGAGTCTTTTTGCGGCAGGTCCTTAAGGGGCTGACCCAGAGCAAGTACGCGAAATTTTTCAAGCCCCGCACCGAGGAGGTCGATCCTTCATTTGCCTATTTCCTGTACGACCTTTACAAAACCGTCCTGCCCCTGCGGTCCTTCGTGCAAAACCGGAACCAGATCGAGCGGATAAGGCAGATCACCGTAGAAGCCTACCTTGACAAGACATCTTTTGAAATAGCCCGCAGAATCCGGCCCGACGCGGTAAACGCGATGCTCAAGACGGTGAATCCCCAGGAGCTTACCAGGCGGCTCGAAACGGATCTCCGGACCCTGAGCGCCGGTTTTGACGCGAACCGTACCGTAGCCATTAACCGCGCCCATAATCTGATATCCGCTTTTGTCCGGTTTGTCAGTTTCGATTTTGCCGTAATCCTGAAACGCTTCGACAACGGCTTCAAAATAGGTGACCCCAACTATATCCCCAAATTCACCGCAGTCAAGGCGGCAAACCTGGTCAAGGCCATCGAAAGCTTCAGGGCCGCGGCGGCACCCCTGAATGTCGAAGGGGACTGGAAGGTGGTGCTGGGGATTTTCAAGGCGGCCCTGAACGGGGTGGAGCTTATCCCCTACGATCAGTGGCAGAACCTCGTCCTGAATCTCAGGGACGTGCAGCTTTCGAATATCATGGACCTTATGATCCAGGCTACGCTGAAGGACCCCCTCTGGCAGGGGCGGATCAGCCGGTCCGAGGAAAACCTCGCGGAAGGCTGGCTCGACGCCAAGAGGGAAGAGATCCGCCGGCTTATCGACGGCATTGTGCTGAACCAGCGGGACGCCAGGATCAGCAGCCTTGCCACCGCTATTTTCGGCACCCCCGACATTACCCGCATGAGCTACTACACGCTGAAAGAAAACGAGATCTACAAGCGGAGCGGCCTGGACGGCTTTATCTACGCGGCGGGCCTCAATTACCTTTACGCGTTTATGACGGATTATGTTTACCGGGAGCTTCTGGAACTCTGCGATATACTGCTGGTCCGGGGCCAGTGGACCGCCATCGCCCTTTCCCGGGAAATGTCCGAAGGCTACCATAACCTAAAAGGCTACAACGAGAAGATAGAAGAATTCGACGAAAACCTGTCGGAATCGGGCAAGGACGGAACCCGGCTCAGGACCGCTTTGCTGCGGGTTGACCGGGACCAGTCGCAGTTCCGCTATGTCAACAGCATTACTGCCGGCCTTAACGAACGCGCGATGGAGCTTATTGAAAACGCCAACCAGTTCCTGTCGGTTATCGGCAAGCACCTGAAGAACCTCTACGAGGATCTGCAAAAGAGCCCCCACGACCTTATCATCAACTGGAAAGAGCTCAACCTGGTATCCAAGTCGCCCCTGCCCCAGCGTTTTGAAGAGGCGGTTAGCAAGCTCGAAGCCATTACCCAGCTCTTGCAGATCATTATAACACTGTAGCGCAGCAGGCTGCTAAGGATTCACCACGTTTACCGGCTTCCCGGCGGCAAAGGCGCGGATATTCTCCACCACGATACCCGCAAGGCGCTTCCTCGCCTCGGCCGCGGCCCAGGAAATGTGCGGGGTAATGATGCAGTTCTTTGCCGAAAGAAGCGGGTTGTCCGCCTTGATAGGTTCCGTAACGGCAACGTCAACCGCAGCGGCGTAAACCTTCCCGGAATTCAG
>JAIRRR010000297.1 GCA_031255875.1 Treponema sp. | reverse complement strand
CTGAACGCCGGCATATACGCCGGCATGAACTGCGGATCGGTCATGGGTTCGGTCCTGGCCGAATCGGTGGGTTACCGGACGGTCTTTTTTATCGGCGCCCTGTTTACGATTTTATGCGTGTTTTCAATCCTCAAGCTAAAAAACGCCGTTATCCAGCGGAAGGAAGAGGCGGAAGCAGCAACAGCGGCGCCTGACGCCATAGAGGGAGAGAAAAAAAGGTTTGGGGAAGTAATTGGGTTCTTGCTCCTCCTGATCCTTCCCTCCTGTATTCTTGAGTCCTATACCGGTTATTTTGTGCCTATTTACGTGGTAAGCATTGGAAAAGGTATCGCGGATGTGGGCCGCGCCCTGCTCGTGTACGGAATCATTCTTGTATACGCGGCGCCAAAACTGTCGGTCTGGATCAGGCGGCGTTTCGGCAGCGGCATCCTTGTCAACGGACTCTACGTCATTATGCTGGCGTTGGCCCTGATACTGACCGGGCTTTGGGGTAATTTTGGCGTTATACTGGTTTCGATAGCGGTTATCGGGATGGGCAGCGGTTTCGGGGCCGGCGTGCAGAACAGCTACTTCCTCGCGTTTCCCGCTATTTCCCGTCTCCCCTCAAGCCGTTCCCTTTCATGGCTGAGTTTTTTGAAAAAGATGGCCGCCATGCTGGGCCCCATAACATTTGCCCTGGCGATGAATTTTCCGGGCAGGCAGGGAATTTTGGCGATGGGAATCCTCTTTGGGGTAATGGCGATCATTGCCTGCCGCAGGGGGATATTTTCTCAAAGAAACAAAGCGGTAAGCTGATGGAAACGAAGGAAAGCCCGGTAGTATTCGAAAAAGAAATAGCCCTTATGGCTTCTATTGACGAACTTGAAAAACTTCTTGACTGGATGGCGTGTATATTTGAAGACTATTCCTGCCCGGGAAAGATATGCAATCAGCTTGTCGTGATAACAGAGGAAATATTTGTCAACATCGCAAGATACGCCTATGACGGAAAAGGCGGCGATGTTCTGATACGGGTTGGCCGGGCCGGGTCGGTTCTGGTGATGCAATTTGTCGACAGCGGCAAGTATTTTAACCCTCTGGAAAATGCCGATCCCAACATTAATGCCCCTCTTGAAGAACGCTCTATCGGCGGGCTTGGCATATTCATCACCAAAAAATGGATGGATTCGATTCAGTATGAGCGCCTTGACGATGAAAACCGCCTGACTTTGTACAAGAGTATTGTCGTTCAGACCTGAGGCGTTTCCGCCGAGCGATAACGGCATCGGCAGAGGCGGCCGCTGGATACGGGGCGTTGCGTCGCCTGGCCTGCGGGCGTTGCGTCGCCTGGCCTGCGGGCGTTGCGTCGCCCGGCCCGGGGGCGTTGCGTCGCCCGGCCCAGGGGCGTTGCGGGGGCAGAGGGCGGCTGATTCTGCGCCCCCGCAGAGGGGGGAGCGGCGCAACCGTGTGCGCCGCCGGGGGGAGGCTTCTCCCCGGACGCTTCTTTTTTTCCATTTTTCAAGCTATACTGGCGCGGTGAAAAAACAGAGGGCCTTTGTCTATAAATGTTCGTCCTGCGGGCACGAGGAGCCCAAGTGGCTTGGCCGCTGCCCCGAATGCGGGGAATGGAACACCCTGGGCGAGACCGCTGTTTCGCCGGATCGCCTTTTTTCCCGTTTTCCGGCCCATGACCGGGACAGGCCCGCCTTGCCCCGGTCCCTGCCCCTCGCGTCGGTGGACCCGCAGGAAGGCAGCCGTATCGCCAGCGGCATTCCGGAGCTTGACCGGGTATTGGGCGGCGGTATCATGAAGCGCTCGGCGGTACTGGTTGGCGGCGAGCCGGGGATTGGGAAGTCAACGCTGCTTTTGCAGATTGCCGCCGCTGCGGAAACCAGGGGGAGGGTGCTCTACATTTCCGGGGAGGAATCTGCGGGGCAGATACGCATGAGGGCGGACCGGCTGGCCCTTATCGGCGCGGGCAACGGCGGCAGGGTCGAGATTTGCTGCTCCGGGCGGCTTGAGGACATAGAGGCGATCTTAAACGCGGTAAAGCCCGTGATTATTATGGCGGACTCGTCGCAGACCCTGTACAGCGACGGGGCGGGCCTTGCGCCGGGCACGCTCAACCAGATGAAGTACTGCGCCTGGGAGCTTGTTTCCTGGGTAAAGGAGCACGACGCGGCGCTGTTCCTCGCGGCCCATGTTACCAAAGAGGGGATTATCGCGGGGCCGAAAACCCTGGAGCACATGGTAGACACGGTGCTTTATTTTGAGGGATCGGCTTCCGGTTCGAATGACGGGGACTGCCGTTTCCTGCGGGCGGTGAAGAACCGCTTTGGCTCGGTGGACGAAATCGGCATCTTTACCATGGGTGAAAAGGGGCTTTCCGCAGTGGAGGATCCCTCGCTCCTCTTCCTGGTCCGGCGCGAAGGCGCATTGCCCCCCGGCGTCGCCACCGCCGCAGTCCTGGAGGGCTCGCGGCCCCTGCTTGTGGAAATACAGGCCCTTACGGTCCCGGCCAAGGGATCGGTAAGCCGGGTTTTTTCGGACCGCGTCGATCACAACCGGGT
>JAIRRR010000259.1 GCA_031255875.1 Treponema sp. | reverse complement strand
GCCAGGCCGTGTTTTTTGAACAGTTCCTGGGTCTTGCTTCCGGCGCCCCAGATCTTCGCCGCCGGGAGGCCCCGCATGAACCGCTCTTCCGAACCGGGGGCGACAACGTAAAGCCCGTCAGGTTTTGATATGCCCGAGGCGATCTTCGCGACGTACTTGTTCGGGGCAAGCCCCACGGAAACGGTAAGGCCGGTATCCCGGAAAACTTTGGCCTTGAGTTTTCCGGCAAGCTCCCGGGGCGGGCCGAAGAGGGCCTCCGTCCCGCTGATGTCCAGGAAAGCCTCGTCTATGGAAAGCTGTTGCACAATCGGCGAAAACCCGGCAAAGATGCCCATAATTTCCCGCGATTTCTCCCGGTAGCGCTTCATATTGCCCCGCAGGTATACGCCCTGCGGGCAGAGCTTTACCGCCCGGGCAATGGGCATGGCGGAATGGACCCCGTACTGCCGGGCTTCGTAGGAGGCGGTGGATACCACGCTCCGCCGGTCTCCGGGGAGCCCGCCCACAATGACGGGTTTCCCCCGGTACTCGGGGTGATCGATCTGTTCGACCGAGGCGTAAAAGGCGTCCAGGTCCGCGTGCGCGAAATAGGCCATCATTAACCAGTTTAGGGCAGAAAGGGCGCTTAGACAAATTGGCGCAGGGGATTTTTGGAAAGCAGAACTGGCCGGTTTTGTTTCACACGGCGTTGTTTCCCGGCAAGCCAGCCGGCGCCTTTTTGACAATTCCCCGCCAGATATGGTAAGATTGAAAGGTTATGGCACAGGCTGATTGGGATTTAATCATCGTTGGCGCAGGGCCCGCAGGCCTTACCGCAGCCCAGTACGGGGCCCGTTCGAACCTGAGGGTTCTGGTTATCGAGCGGCTTGCCCCGGGCGGGCAGGCGGTCAATATTGACAGGCTGGAAAACTACCCCGGTATCGCCCCGGAAAAATCCGGCTGGGAATTCGCCGCGGATCTGCACAGGCAGGCGGAGAATTTCGGCGCCGAATTCCTTACCGATTCGGTTGTTTCGCTCGCAAAAGAGGGGGGCCTTTTCCGGGTAAAGCTGGAAGGCGGCGGAGAGCGCTGCGCCCCGGCGCTGATCGCCGCCACGGGGACCAGCCGCCGGACCCTGGGCGTTCCCGGGGAAGCGGAATTCTACGGCCGGGGGGTTTCTTACTGCGCCGCCTGCGACGGCCCCTTCTTCAAGGGGAAGAAGATCTTCGTGGCCGGGGGCGGCGACGCGGCCTGCGACGAGGCTCAGTACCTTTCGCGGCTCTCCCCCCAAATCGTGCTGGTACACCGGCGGGACCGCTTCCGGGCGCAGAAGGCTTTGGCCGGGCGGGTGCTCGCGAATCCCGCCGTGCAGGTCCGTTTCAATACCCGGATACTGGAGATCAGGGGCGATGCCCAGGTCGGCTCCGTGATTCTGGAAGAAAGCCCCGCAGGGGGAAAGCCCGTCGGCCCGGGGGCTGCGGCTTCGCGGCGCTACGAGGAAGATGCGGCCGCGGTGTTTGTCTTTATCGGCTCCGTGCCGCAGACTTCGTTCCTGGACGGGCTCGGGATTGAGAAGGACGAAAACGGCTACCTGGTCACAGGCCAGGACATGGCGACCGCGCTGCCCGGCCTCTTTGCGGCCGGCGATGTCCGCTCTACCCCGTTCCGCCAGGTGGTCGTCGCCGCCGGGGAGGGCGCCCTGGCCGCGCATTCAGCCGCTTCCTATATCGACGAGTGCAGGGGCGAAACCTACCGATGAGTTCCCTGACAGCCCGTTGTCCGGGATCTGCCCGGCAGCCGGTCCTGGCGCCGGCCCTTCTGCCCGCGCTTTTCCTGCTTCTTTTTTTGGCGGCGCGGCCCCATGCCCAGTCCGTGAATCCCGCGAAACCCGCCGCCAGGCCGCGTTTTTCCGCAGACAAGCCCGCCGAAACGCTTGCCTGGGAGATAGTCTCCCAAATGAGCGACGAGGACGCCCTGGCCCAGACCTTCATGCTCGGCTGGGTGGGCGCCGAGCCGTCGCCCCTCATCATGGACTGGATCAGGGACCGGCGCATAGGCGGGGTAAAGATATTCGGCTGGAACACCGAGGATACCCGGAAACTCGCGGAGACCGTGGGGGTTCTTCAGAACGCCGCCCTGGAGGGGGACTTCGGGATACCGCTGCTCGTCGCTACCGACCAGGAGGGCGGCTGGATACGCCACGTAAAAGGCGCCACCAGCGAGACCCCCGGAAACATGGCCATCGGCGCTTCGGGCTATCCCCGTGACGCCTACCTCGCCGGGTATTACATAGGCCGGGAGCTTGCGGTCCTGGGAATCAACATGAACTTCGCCCCCACCGTGGACCTCTACACGAACAGCGCCTCTACCCTTATCGGCCCCCGCTCTTTCGGGAGCGATCCGGTACAGGCCGGGATTCTGGGCGCGGCCTTTGTACGGGGGCACGAAAAGGCGGGCGTTATCGCCACGGCAAAACACTACCCCGGCCACGGGGACACGGACCTGGACTCCCACGGGGTGCTGCCGGAAATTACCGCGCCCTTCGAGATGCTCTGGGAACGGGAGCTTGTCCCCTACCGCATGCTTGCCCGGGAAAACATACCGGCCATTATGAGCGGCCACCTGGCCTTTCCCAATACCCAGGCGGCTTCCACCCCGGCATCGCTTTCGCCCTGGTTCCTCCGCACCGTGCTTCGGGACCAGATAGGCTTTAAGGGCCTGGTCATTACCGACGACCTGATGATGAACGGCGCCACCCTGAGCGCGGGGAGTCTTTCCAGGGCCGCCAAGCAGGCGTTCATTGCCGGGAACGACATTATCATGGTTTCCAAAACCCCGAACCTCAGCGACCCGATATGGACATCCCTGGCCCTGGCCATGCGGGAGGAAGCCGGTTTCCGCGAGCGGGTACGGGACGCGGCCAGGCGGGTGCTGGAAACAAAACTCAGATACCTGCGGGGCGGGAACGCGGTGCCCTATGTGCCGGATCTGCAAAAAGTTGATACGGAACTCCCGGACTCCGAAGGTTCCGGTTTTTTTCTGGGCCTGGCCGCACGCAGCGTTACTGTTGTAAGGGGGGATCTCCCCCTTAGCCCGGAAAAAGCGGGGAAAGTGCTGCTGGCGGGACAGTTCGACGATTTTTTCAGCGCCGGGAAAAAAGCCTATCCCGATGCCGCGTCGTATTACTATTCGGCCTCCCGGGGAAGCTGGGAGCTTAACTACTACGCGCGGGAAGCGGACACGGTGATCTTCTGCGTTTCCGACGCTGCGGGCATGAATCTGCTCCGTTCCCTGGAGGGTTCGGGCAAGAGGGTGTACGCGTTTTCCGTGCTGAGCCCCGCCTATATCGAGGAGGCGACCTGGACGGAAGGGGCCATTGCCGTGTACAGTTACGCCCCTGAATCTTTTGTGGCGGGATTCTCCGCCCTGCTGGGCCGTATCCCGGCGCCCGGGAGGCTTCCCTTTTCAGCCGGCAGCGGCCCGGCCCCGCAAAAGGCCCGGTGAAAAAGCCGCGCTGGCACCGGGTAAGAAAACGGGGCCTGGCATTGTGCGAGGATTTCCTGCGCGGCCGCGAAAAGCACTGCGTTTCCGCCTGTTCCCGGTTTCGCGACCGGGCCCGGGGCGACCGGCTCTGGGCCTTCTCCGGCATGGACGGGGAAAACACGGCGTTGTTGTTTTGGCATCACCGTATCTTCTTCCCTGTTTTTGCCGCCCGGCCGCCGGGCGCTGTCCCGGTTCCCCGTTTTCTGGGCCGTTTCCTCCGCCTGAATCCCCCGCACGCCGTCCAGGGCCTCCCCCCTGTTACGGAAATTTTCGAAGAAGCCCTCGGCAGCCTAGGCTACGAGAAGACGGACCAGTTTGACTACGACCTTATGAGCCTGGACCGGGAGCCGGACCCGGCGTCGCTCCGGGCGGGGCCTGCGGGCCTCGTGCTCGTCAAGCCGGAAATGGGCGATTTGGAAGAGATGCTCCCGCTTCAGGCGGATTATGACCGGGAAGAAGTGCTGCCCAGGGGGTCGGAGTTCAAGGCCGAGAATTCCCGCATCGGCCTTAGCGGCATTATCAGCAGGGAACAGGCGCTCGCGGCAAAGCTCGGCGGCAGAATCGTGGGGAAGATCAACACCAACGCCGAATCTTTTACCCGCTTCCAGATAGGGGGCGTCTATGTCCACCCCGATTACCGGGGCCTGGGCATCGCCCGGCGCATGACCGCCGCGCTTTCGTCGTCCCTGCTCGCCCAGGGCAAAGCGGTAACGCTGTTTGTAAAAAAGCGCAACGCCGCCGCCCGCTCCGTGTACCGGAAAGTAGGGTTCGAGTTGGCCGGCGATTACCGGATCTGCTACTACTGAAACCGGCGTTGCGTATGCGGGTACGTCGGGCGGCGCAACCGGGCTACTTTACAATATTTTCATCATTGATTCTGTTTCTCAAATGAATAATCGGTTTTATATCCCGGATTTTTTCAACTGCATTTATGGAAAAATTTGCATCGTTACCACTTACTTCATATTTATGGGGATACCGTATGTCATTGGCAAATCTATTGAGAAAGTCACACAGGGTAACTATATCTTGAAATTCATTATCTCTTTCCATGCACAATTTATGCAAAAATAATAGATTATGTGTTTTTTCCGGTATAATGTCCTGATAGGTCAGGTAAGCCTTCAAGTATTTTTCTGCTGCCTGGGCACAAAGGTAACATGTAATTTCGTAGACTTTACGCTCTGCCCCATTCAATATTTGGGCGGAATATAAGTCGTCATCTGCGAGTTGTATCCATTCTGCCACATCCTCAATTTCCATAAATAATTTTCCCTTTCTGCAAAATGGTCTTTTCAAATATGTTTTTCATCTTTCTTGTATTAAAAGCGCTTTCTCTGCCAAACAATAAATCAATAAAATATATTTCTTTTTCTCTTAAATCGCCGATAATTTTTGCATATAATTCCGAAAAATTATCTATATTATCCGGCGTTACAACATAAATGTCTATATCGCTTTTTTCCGTTGGATTACCGTAAGCATGGGATCCGAAAAGATAAATGTACTTTGCCGGTACAAATTTAAGGACGGATTCTTTTATATTGTTTATCCTGTCCGCAAGACCTTCCATGATTTCATTATAAGTTATCACAAGATTCTCTGTCAACTGTGTTATTGCTGCCTATTTGCGCTCTGTTTGCCGGACGCGGCGAAGCCCCGCGCAAGGGATAGAAGCGGAAATCCCGCAAGCCCCCCTTGCGGGGGCTGAGGAATTGGAGCGGATAGCCCGGTCCGGCCGCCGCCGGTACGCAGGGCGGCCGGATGCGCCCAAATTCGCCGGAACCTGTCTTACCGCCGCGCCCCGCAGCAGTGTTTGTACTTCTTGCCGCTGCCGCAGGGGCAGGGATCGTTTCTGCCGATCTTCGGGCCGGAGCGGACCACGGTTGCCGTGGCGACAGTCCCGTCATCGTAAAGCCAGCGGCCGGCGTCTTTCCGGAATTGAGCCGTCTCGCGGTGGGTGTCGCGGAGGCCGTTCCGCTCGTAAAGCGCCTCGAACTCCACGGTCCCTTCGCGGTCGCCCGCGCCGCCCTTGTCGGTGGAGAGTATCTTCAGCCCCAGCCAGGAGGACTGCTCGCTCCAGTCCTTTGTGGATTTGTAGTCGATACCCGCCTTGCCTTTTTCCGTATGGCAGGTGCTGATGATGTAATCGATGGCGTGGGTTACGTAGGCCGAGTAGCGGCTGCGCATCAGGGCTTCGGCGGTCGGCGGCAGTTCCGCCCCGCTTATGTAGGGTTCGCAGCATTCGGCAAAAGGGCGGCCCGAGCCGCAGGGGCAGTCGTTCATAACAAACAATCCTATTGTAACAGCGTTTCTTTTAGCGCTTCTATGTCCGCAGGGATGGCCCGCGCGCGGATTTCCCGCTCCATGACGCGCCTGAGCGACGCGGGCACGGGCGGCGGGCCGGCCAGGGGCTCGACGATTTCCGCGAATTTCGCGGGATGGGCGGTGGCCAGTACCGCGAGCGGCCCGGCGCCCGGCGCTCCGGACAGGGCCGTCCGTCCGGCGGCGTTCCAGCCGACCGCGCCGTGGGGGTCGAGGAAATAGCCGTACTCGCGGCGCACCTGTTCAATGGTTTTGCGGGTATCGTCGTCGCTTGCCCACGCGCCCAGGATCATGCGCCGCAGCTCCCCCCCGCTCCAGTGGGAGGCCATGCGCTCGAAATTGCTGGGCGCGCCGACATCCATGGCGTTGGAGATTGTCGCCCGCGAAGGCCGGGCCTCGTATTCCGCGCCGGCAAGGTAGTCCGGCACCGTCTTGTTGATGTTGGTGGCCGCGATAAAGCGGGCGATGGGCGCGCCCATCTTCATGGCGTAAAGCCCCGCAGTCAGGTTCCCGAAGTTGCCCGACGGGACGCACACGGCCAGGGGCTGCCCGGCGGCAGCGCCGAAACGCGCGGCATTGCCGGCCCCTGCGGGCGTCCCGGCTCCGGGGGCGCGGGGCGTCGCCTCGCCGTCCGGGTCCGTCTTCCCGGCGAAAGCCCTGCCCGCCGCTGCGGCATAATACGCCGCCTGGGGGATAAGCCGGGAAACATTGATGGAGTTCGCCGAGGACAGGACAAGGCGCTCCCTCAAAGCGGCGTCGGCAAACGCGGCCTTTACCAGGGCCTGGCAGTCGTCGAAGCCCCCGTCCACGGACAGGGCGGCTATGTTCCCGCCAAGCCCGGCGATCTGCCTTTCCTGGAGCGGCGACACCCGGCCCCTGGGGTAGAGCACCGTCACGGAGATGCCCTCCACGCCGAAGAAGCCGTCGGCCACTGCGCCGCCGGTATCGCCGGAAGTGGCGACCAGGATATGAAGGGGCCGGTCCTCGTTCCGCCTGAGCCAGGAAAAAGCCAGGGCCATGAAACGGGCGCCGAAATCCTTGAACGCGGCGGTGGGGCCGTGGAAGAGTTCCAGCACCAGCCGGTCCCCGGCGGCGACAAGCGGGGCGTCGAAGGGGTAGGCCGCCCGGACCATTTCCTCCAGGACCTGCCCGGGAATTTCCCCGGCCACGTAGGGCCTTATCGTCTCAAGGGCAATGTCCCGGTAGTCCATCTCTCCCAGGGAAGCGCGGACCGCCCCCGGATAGGGCGGTATTTCCTCCGGGATAAAAAGCCCGCCGTCCGGGGCAAGCCCGGTAAGCGCGGCCCGGGCAAAATTCACCGGATCGTTCCGGCCCCTCGTACTGTAATACTTCATACCTCTTCCTGAAAGACCTACCTCAGCCTTTTCCGCAGCTTGCGGCGGCTTTTCTTCGCCGCGATCCGCGACGCCTCGCGGGCTTCGGGATCCGCCTGCCCGGCTGCGGCCATCCCGCCGCCGTCCGGGTAGCGCCAAACCGCCTCGCAGCCCGGAAGCCTTGCGGCGATGATCCACCAGGCCGCGGCCGCGAGGATCATCATAAAGCAGAGCAGCTGGCCGGTAGTAAAATTAAAAGGCGAGGAAAAAAGCGCCGGGGGGATGCCGTTGCGGACCAGCTCGATGCGGTAGCCCAGGTCCGCGTCAGGCTCCCGGAAATACTCCAGGACAAAACGGATAAGGCCGTAGCCCGCAAGGTAAAGGCCCGTGAGGAATCCCTTAAAGGGGTTTTTCTTCCGTACAAGCCAGATAACAAGCCAGAGGATCACCCCCTCAAAAAGCGCCTCGTACAGCTGGGACGGATGCCGGGGCAGGTTCAGCATGGCGTCCGGGCCGGGAACCGGGACGCCGGTTTTCTCCGCGATTTCGAGCGCCCAGGCCTCTTGCGCGGAATAGCCCTGCGCGTTCGGGAAGATCATCCCGACAGGCCACGCCGTCACCCGGCCGTAAAGCTCGCCGTTGATAAAATTCCCCAGGCGGCCGAAGGTGTAGCCGAGCGGGATGCCTCCGGCGAACATATCGGCGATCTCCCGGACATCGAATTTTTTTACCAGGCAGAAAATCGTAAAACCCAGGGCGCCGCCGATCACCCCCCCGTGGTAGCTCATCCCCTGGAGCCCGGTAAAACGGCCGTTCCTGAAAGGCCAGAAGATCAGCCAGGGCTGCCTGAGGTAAATATCGCTCGTCTCGTAAACAAGAGTGGCGAAGACACGCGCCCCCAGGATAAGCCCCAGGATGCCCGCGAAGAAAAGCCCGGAAAGATTGTCCTCGCTCATGGGGAAGTTCCGCTCGCGCAGCTGCCTGCGGTAGAGCAGATAGGCGATACCAAAGGCGACAATGTACATCACCCCGTACCAGCGGACAGGAAGCCCCGGGATAATCTCCGGCGAAAGCCAGTGCGGAAAGTCTACAGCCAGCAGCATCTTGCCCCTATCATACCCGCCCGGGGCCCCCGTGGCTAGTACCCGCG
>JAIRRR010000193.1 GCA_031255875.1 Treponema sp. | reverse complement strand
TCCGGCGGGCGGCGGCGGGACGACTGGTACTACCCCTCGTTCCACCGCTTCCACAATTTCAACCTGGTGCTGAATATCAAGCCGGTGCGCCATATCGGCATAGCCATGCGCTTCGGCTTTGCGTCCGGCCGGCCGGTGAACAAGGTGAGCGACGAGATCGTGCCCTACCCGGCGGAAGTGGCGGAGTGGGACGAAGAACGCGGGGTATTCGTGGAAAAAAGATGGGATCCGGACAAGCAGGATTTTGTCCCGGTAGCCGCCGGGGAAAAGCCTACCATTATCCAGAAGTACCGCCGCGATTCCTACTACGACAAGGACGAGCGCAGTTCCTGGGCATTCCCCCTGGACCTTAAGGTTTCCTTTTTCATGTTTGACCGGAAGGGCCGGGCCAGGACCGAGATTGACCTGGCTATGGAAAACATTCTCTCCTTTATTTCCGCATTCCAGGGAAACGAGACTTTCAACCAATTTACCGGCAGGGTGGACACCGGGGCGGATGTCGCGAATTACGGGCTTCCTATCCCCATGATCTCCTTTGGCTTTAAGTGGAGTTACTAGGATGCGCCCGGCCGTGCCTTTACCATTTTTCCAAAATACTCTACTGTTGGTACTTGTATTCGCCCTTGCATCCGCCCTTGCCGGCTGTTCCACCATAATGGAAAAAACCGGCCGGGTGCTGGACGGCTCGGCCTTTGCCGAAAAGACGGAAGCGGTTTACGAAAACAAGGAAGCGGGTTTTGCCGGCCGGGGGGTACGGGTAAGCCGGAAACGCGCCAGGGCGCAGGACCGGGAATATATCCTGATCGAGTTTGCCGCCTTTCCCACCCTGAGGCTCAGGGCTTCCCCGCCCGGCGGGGATCACCGCATAGTTCTCGAAGCCCTGGAATTTTTCAGCCCCAGCCTGGACGGATGGAATGTCTTTACCCGGGAGATTTCCGGCGAAGGCCGTTTCAAGGACGAGTGGTACACGGCTTTCCTCGCCATTCCCCGCGCGCCGGAACTCCTGGATATTTCCGCGGGCAGGGTATCGCGCGGCGGCGCGCGGATCGCCGGGGACGAGGCCCTGACGGCCCTGCGCAACCGGGGCGAGCGGATAGAGGAGCTGGTTTTGTGGATGGCTTCCCGTCTTGAGGGCGAGGGCCTCTCCGCGGGCTTTGAAAGCCAGGGGGCTTTTGAGAAATTCTGGACGCCGATCCTGTTCCCGGAAACGCTTCCGGCAAAGAAGCGGCCGCCCGGGTGGGCGGCTGCGGGGCAGCAGGGGAGCCGGCGGCAAGGCCGGCGGCAGGGCCGATGGCAGCGCGGCGAGGAAATCTCCTGGAGCGTGGATTACACCGAGGCGCTGTTCCCCCCCGGGCCGGCGGAAAGCCTGCGGCCGGTGCGGGATTCGGGGACTCTGCTCCGGGACTGGGAAGAGGCCCTGCCGTGGATATTCTATCAATTTGAATGGGATGCTATAATAGGGTCCCTTTCATCGGAAATTCGCCTTGTAAAGGTAAAATAATCAATCAAGGAGGCGGTTCCGGGGCTTTGGCTTTGGAAGTGCGCGGGGTAAAAAATGAACGCAACCACGAGTTTTTCGCTGCTTGAGCTTTTTAGGCTGGGGGGGATTTTCATGTGGCCCCTCCTTCTCTTTTCGATAGCCACCATTGCCATATCCCTGGAACGGGCGATCTACATCTTCTATCATAATTTGCGGATGGACAATCTCAAGGCCCGGGTGGAGATTTACATCAAGGCGGGCGATATTCCGGGAGCGCGGCGCTACCTTTCCGCCCTGTCGAAACGGCGGATGGGCGCACGGATACTGCTTACCCTGGTCAGCCGGGCGGACGCCGGGGCCGGAAGGCAGCTTTCCGAACAGCGCCTGGAAAGGGCGGTGGAGGCCGAAGCCTTGGGCTGCATCAACTCGCTTGAAAACGGCTTTAACTTTCTCACCGCCCTGGGGTCCCTGTCCCCGCTCACGGGCTTTCTGGGCACTGTCTCGGGGATGATCGGGGCCTTCCGGTCCATTGCCGAGGCTACCGAGGTGAACGCCCAGATTGTGGCGAACGGCATTTACGAGGCCCTTATCACGACCGTGTTCGGGCTTATTATCGCCATTATCGCCATGATCGCCCATTCCCTGTTTTCCCACATTGTGGACAGGTTCGCCGCAGACGTGGAGAAGGCCTGTTCCGAGCTTATCACGGAACTCGCGGTCAGCGCCGGGCTGCAGCTCGCGCTCCCCGACAAGCGGTCGCGGACCAGCTTTGCCGGGGAGGAAATGGCCGGGGACAGCCTGCGCGGCTCCGCACCGCTATGAGGCTTTCCCGGAAAAACCGGCCCCTTGCCGACGGATCGAGCGCTTCAAGCGACATCGCCTTTTTGCTCATCATCTACTTCATCGTTATCGCGGGCTTTAACGTCAACAAGGGTTTTTTGATGAACCTTCCGGCAAAGGATTCCTCCCGCCTTATTCTGAGGGAGGATCTTCTGCGCTTCGAGCTGGACGACGCGGGGAGCATAATCTACCAGGATAACGTTATCGCCCGCGCGGAAGCCGAAGGGCTCATCAGAACCGGCATTAACGGCAATCCCAATATCGCCGTAATCCTTACCATCTCGGCGGGGGCGCCCTGGCAGCAGGTCGTGTCTTTTGTGGAATCGGCGCAAAAACTACAGGTCGATTCGTTCTCGTTCACCATGAAGGAGGAGCCGTGAATCTCAAGCGCAGGAGAAAGAGTTTTGTCGTCCCCCTCAATTCCATGTCCGACGTAGCGTTCCTGCTGCTTATCTTCATCATGCTGGTATCGCTTATCAATTACCGCAAGGAAGTAAAGATAGCCTACCCTGAAGCGGAGACGGCAAGGAAGACCAGCGCCGATGAAAACCTGGAGATATGGATCGACCGGGCCGGGAACACCTACCTTGACGGCGATCCCTGTTCCCTGCGGACAATCGAGAACGCCATCGGCGATCTTTACCGGACGGCCCCCGCCACCCGCATCCATATTATCGCGGACCGGGACACCCCCTATACCCATGTAAACGAGGTGATCAGGATACTCCAGCTTCTCCAGTACCGGGTAGTAAGTTTTGTGGTAAAGGACGCCTGAGCATGACAGCCATATTCCCGCGCGGCAACGCGGCAGCGCGGCCTGACCGGCCGGGGAGCGGCGTTCCATGAAAGGCCCCGCCGGCACTGCCGCTTTCAGGATTATCATCTTTGCCGTTACTGCGGCGATTCACTTAATACTGATACCGCTTATCGTGATCCGGGTAAAAGGCGGGGATATTCCGGAAGAGGAATCGGTGCCGGTAATGAAGGTACTCGATCTGCAGGAAGAAATCCCGGCGCCCCCTCCCCCCCCGCCGCCCGTACCCGTGGAGACCAACCCCGCCGCAGTGGAGACCATCGCGGAAAACATGATCGAGGCCGACGAGATTCCCGAGGATCAGGTGCTGGCCCCGCCGGGTTCCATAATCGCGCCGGGAGTCCCGGACCGGGGGGCGGGGGAAGAGTACCTTTCCATGGGCAGCATTTCCGTGGCCCCGGTTTTTTCGGAACAGGAAATACGCCGGAATCTGGTTTACCCGGCCATTGCCCGGCGCGCCGGCCTTGAGGGCCTGGTGTACCTTGAGCTTTTTATCGACAGCCGGGGGCAGGTCCAGCGCATCGAGATACTCCGGGAAGATCCTGCGGGCCGGGGCTTTGGGGAAGCGGCCGCCGGCGCCTTCCGGGGGCTTAGCTGCAAGCCGGCCGAGTCCAACGGCCGCCCGGTCGCGGTGCGCTACCGTTACCCGGTGCGCTTCCGGCTCAGGGGTTAGCAGCGGAGCGGCCAGCCCGCGCCCCTGGCCCGCTCAGGCGCCCGGCACCGTTACCGTTACTTCCAGATCCAGCCCGGCCCTGGCGAATACCCGGGCGGGGAGCAGGGCGCCGGGGGGCAGTTCCTGCCGGCTCGAAATCACCGCCGCGCCGTCAATTTCCGGCGCCTGGCAGGGGAGGCGGCCCAGGTAGAGGCCTTCCTCCCCGTCAATCCGCTCCTCCACCAGCACTTCCGCCTCCTGCCCCACGCGGGCCTCCATCCGCCTTTCGCTGATGGCGGCCTGCCGTTCCTCGACGATCCGCTTTCTCTCCGCAGCGGTTTTTTTCGGCACCCTTCCCTTCATCGCCCAGGCCGGCGTCCCCTCCTCCCGGGAGTAGGCGAAGGCCCCGGCCCATTCAAGTTCGGCCTTTTCCTGGAATTCCAGGAGCTCGCGGAAATCGCCGTCCGTTTCCCCGGGGAAACCCACGAGGAACGTCGCCCTGACAGCCGCGCCGGGCAGGGTTTCCCGGATACGCCGGACAAGGCCCAGGTAGGCTTCGGCGTTTCCCCGGCGGCCCATGGCCCTAAGAATACGGCCGGAACCGTGCTGGAAGGGGACGTCGAAGTAGGGGAGGAAGCGTTTGTCCCGGCGGCAGATATCGAGGACGGGCAGGGGAAAGTTATCGGGATGTATGTAGAGGGTCCGCACCCAGAAATGGCCTTCCAGCGAGGAGAGGGCCTCCAGCAGCCCGGGGAGATCCGGGCCGCCGCTGCCGCCGCGCCGTAAGTCCCGGCCGTAGCAGCCCAGGTCCTGCCCGACAAGGCAAAGCTCCTTTACGCCCCGCTCAAGGAGGCGGCGGCATTCGGCAAGAATTTCGGGGACCGGGCGGGAGCGCAGGGGGCCCCGGATATCCGGGATGGCGCAGAAGGCGCAGCGGTTGTCGCAGCCCTCGGCAATTTTGACATAGGCCGAGCCGGGCAGGGATAAAAGGGGCCTGTCGCCGGGATTCCCCGGAGCGCGGCCGGGCCTTGCCCGGGAATCCGGCGCTGCGGCGGGCCGCGCGGGAAAGCCGCCCTCCAGCGCCGCCGCCGCAGCCTCGGCGATGCGGCTCAGGTCGGCGTTTCCGAAAACGCCGTCCGCTTCGGCAAGGCTTTCGCGCAGTTCTTCGGGGTAGCGCTGGGCAAGGCAGCCGGCGAGCAGTATTTTTTTCTGCGGGTACATTTTCCGGTAGGCAAGGACCGCGTTAATCGATTCCCGTTTGGCTGCCTCGATAAAACCGCACGAATTGACGATAATAATATCCGCCGAACCGGCATCCCCGCCGCGTTCCCAGCCCGAACCGTCGAGAAACGCCATCATGGTTTCGGCGTCTACCTGGTTTTTTACGCAGCCGAACGGATCGAGATAGTAGCTTGCCACGGACTTGGCTTATTCAAGCCTGAGCAGGACCAGGCGGTAGCGGCCGTCCTCGTCCCGTACCCAGCGTATGTCCGCGACCACCACTTCGCCGGCGCTCCCTATTTCCAGCGGCACGGTGCGGCCGCCGCCGATTATCTGGATTCTGACCGCCGCCGCGTTGGAAATCCCGATGCGGACGCCGTTCTGCGCCTGGATGTTCAGCTCCGGAGAAGAACGCTGGAAGTACTCCTCGTTGCGCCCCTGCCGGTCCCTTTCCGCGAGGATTTCCCAGCGGAACAGGCAGTAGCCCTGGAAAGCCGCCTGTATGGTAAAAGGATAGGCGTTGGGCGAGGTAAAAACCACCGGCGCGCTTACCGCGGCCGCCGCGCTTACCGAATCGTCCTGCATCTCCGCGGCATTCGCCGCGCCGCCGTTCAGCGCCGGGGCAGGCAAATAGCTAACATCAAAACGGAGCTGGACTCCGGCGCCGGAATCGTTTTTCGCAAAGTCCACCGCCGTGACCAGTATCTCGCCGGCGGAATCCTGATCGAGGCCGAGACTCACCTCCTGCCCGAGATCGACGATCTTCGCGCCGGCCGGGGTACTTAGCGTTACCGCCTCGCCTATGGTTACCAGCTCAACCTCGTAGTTGCTGCCCCCCAGGGGAATCGACACCGTGTCCCCCTGGTAAAACCGGCGCTCCAGAAAAGGCCCGTCCATCACATAGTTTGCGGCTTCCCGGCTTCCCATAATGCTTACCGGATCTTCCTGCCGGGGCCGGTTCAGGAAAAACCAGACCCCCGCGCCAACGGCGGCAAGCGCCAGCGCGACAAGCGCCACATTCCGGATTATCTTCGGGGCGCGGGAAGGGGAGTGGAGGAGCTGTTCCACCGGGACAGGCTGTTCCTGAATTTTCAGCGCCCGGTAAGCGGACAGAAGATCCTGGGGGTTCAGCCCCAGGTATTCGCCGTAATTACGCAGGAATCCCAAAAGGTACGCCTCGCCGGGGAAAACGTCAAAGGTCTCGCTTTCCAGGGCCTGGATGTACCGGCTGGAAATATTGGTTTCCCTGCCCACCTGATCGTAACTATAGCCCTTGCTTTCCCTCGTGGCTCTAAGTTTTTCACCTAAGGATTCCACCGATATCCTCCGGGTACCTAATCGGTATCGCGAAATAAGAAATTGTTGTAAAGATTGGCCGACGCCGGCGAATCGTACAGAAACCGGCCTTCGGGGATACCCTGGTTGATCTGAATCTGGGAAAAATCGAAGCGCACCAGGCTGTCGGCTATGGTCCGGCCCTCGATACGCCGGATAAGGCGGGTCGCCGGATCGACGCTCATGATAATTTCCCGGAATCCCTCGGAAATCAACCGGCGGACAAGCCTGAGCTTTACCACCATTTCGCCGGAGCCTTCCTCAAGAGGGACCGGCTCCGGCCCGGTCACAAAGGCGGAAATATAGTTCCGCCTGAGCAGGATCAGGCCCTGGGCGGAGGCCAGGGACGCGCCCGAAGCGCCGGGCCGCCTCCCCGCGCTGACAACCTGGTTCAGCACGGCGCGGTACTCGGGAAGGTAAACCGTCAGGAGCTCGCCGTCAAAGACGATAACCTGCTCCGCGGGGGTTGTAAAGTCGATCCGCAAAAACGAAGGGGCCAGGTGGCTCAGCGCCCCGTACATATCGGTATTGCCCGATCGTATCGCTATACGGGCCTCGTAATCCCTAATGCTCCCGTAACGCTCGGAAACAGATTCCAAAAAACGCTCGGCGGTAACAATTTCCTGCCCCGCCGCCGGCCAAAACCCCGCGCCGGCCAGGAAAAAAAGAAATAAAACCGATTGTAACTTGCGCAGATCCATCACTCCCTACTCTAGCCGGATGGCAGCAAAAACTCAAGTGGCCCGGCGAGTCTTCTCCCGGCGAGTCCTGTGTCGCGCCCGGCGAGTCTCCTCCCGGCGGGCCTCCGTAAAACCCCCGCCCGCCGCGCGGAGGCTCATTACCCGGACACCGCCTTTTCCAGCTCCGCCGTCTTGTCGGTCTTTTCCCAGGGGAACCCGCTCCTGCCGAAATGGCCGTAAGAGGCGGTTTCCCGGTAGATAGGCCGGCGCAGGTCCAGGGTTTCGATGATCCCCGCAGGGGTAAGATCGAACACCTTCTTGACCGCGTCTTCGATCTGCTGCTCCGGGACCCTGGCCGTGCCGAAAGTCTCCACCATGACCGACACCGGGAAGGGGACCCCGATGGCATAGGCAAGCTCCACCTCGCAGCGTTCCGCGAATTTCGCGGCCACCACGTTTTTCGCCACATAACGCGCGGCGTAGGCGGCCGACCTGTCCACCTTGGTGGGGTCCTTGCCGGAAAAAGCGCCGCCCCCGTGGCGGCCCATGCCGCCGTAGCTGTCCACGATAATCTTCCGGCCCGTAAGGCCCGTATCCCCGAAAGGCCCGCCGACCACAAAACGCCCGGTCGGGTTGATGTAGTAATTCGTTTTCCCGTCCAGAAGCCCGGTCGGCTCAAGAATCGGCCTGACAATTTCCTCTATAACAGCGGCTTCAATATCCTTGTGGGAAACATCGGGATCATGCTGATGGGAAACCACCACCGCGTCAATGCGGACAGGCTTGCGGCCCTCGTATTCCACCGTCACCTGGCTCTTGGCGTCGGGCCGGAGCCAATTGATAACTTTCTTTTTCCGCAGTTCCGTCGCCCTGATAAGTATCTTATGCGCCAGGGTAATAGGAAGGGGCATAAGCTCCTCGGTCTCGTTACAGGCAAAGCCGAACATCATCCCCTGATCGCCCGCCCCCTGCCGGCCCTTGTATTTTTCAAGCCCCGTGCCGGAAACACCCTGGCTAATGTCCGGGGACTGGCTGTGGATCATGTTCAGCACCGCCATTGAATGGCAATCAAGCCCGTAATCAGGATCAACATAGCCTATTTCCCTGGTCACGTCGCGGACAATCTCCTGGACATCGACAAAGGTCCTGGTAGTAATCTCCCCCCCCACCAGCACCAGGGAGGTAGACGCGAAAGTCTCGCAAGCCACCCGGCTTTCAGGGTCGTCCCGGAAACAGGCGTCCAGAATCGAGTCCGAAATCTGGTCGCAGAGCTTGTCCGGGTGCCCCTCGCCGACCGACTCGGAAGTAAAAAAATAATGCCGTTCCGCCATAGCAAACTCCTATAAGACTAACATACGGGAAATCGGGAAAAATGAAAAGGGGGGCCTGTTACCAAACGGGCGATCGCAGGCAGGCGCAGCCCCTGTCCGGCCCCCCTGCGGCCGGGCCAGGGTCCCGGCCTACCCCCCCGCAAAAGGCCCGCCGCTTCCCTGCCTATAGAAGCGCGGCGGCCCAGGCGTGAAGCGCGATGCCGAAAGCCACCGACACGTTGAGGGAGCCTTTCGCGCCGTAAACCGGGATGCTCAGGCGGCCCAGGGAACTGTCCGCCAGTTC
>JAIRRR010000166.1 GCA_031255875.1 Treponema sp. | reverse complement strand
AAAGCCAACATGGGCCTGGTAAAATTTTTCGGGATATTTTTCCCGCTCATAGCGTTCCTGTCGGGGCTTACCTCGCTGATACTGCTCCTCGTCGGCGGGCAGCGGGTGGTCCAGGGCCTGATGACCCCCGGCGACTTTGTGGCCCTGGAAAGCTACCTCCAGATGCTGATCTGGCCGCTTATGGGCGCGGGCTTTATGGTGAATCTGATTCAGCGGGGCGCGGCGGCGCTTGCCCGGATAAACGAAGTGCTTGATACAAAGCCCTCCATTGCATCCCCGGAGCGTCCTGCGGCTTCCGGCGGGAGCGCCCGGGCGGGCCGGGCAAAGGCGCCGCTTGTCGAAATACGCGGCCTTTCGTTTTCCTACCCCGGAGGCGGCAGGGTCCTGGAGGGCATCGATCTTGTTGTTGAAGAAGGGGCCGTGATCGGCATTCTGGGGCGCACCGGGGCGGGGAAATCGACCCTGGTAAAGACGCTCGTGCGCATGGTCGATCCCCCGCCCGGGACCGTGCTGGTAAAGGGGGTCCCGGTGGCGGATTGGGATCTCCGGGAGCTGAGGGGCGTTTTCGGGGTAACCCCGCAGGACAGCTACCTTTTTTCGGATACGCTGAAAAACAACATAATCTACGGGCTTGAGCCGGGGCCCGGAGCCGGGGGGAAGCCTGCGGAAGAAGAGGAAGCGCTTAACCGGGCGGTGGAGCTTGCGGCGCTCGACCAGGACCTGAAGAATTTCCACCAGGGCTGGGAAACCCTGATAGGGGAGCGGGGGCTCACGCTTTCCGGCGGGCAGAAACAGCGCGTCGCCATTTCCCGGGCCGTGATAAGGTCGCCCGAAATACTGATCCTCGACGATTCTCTTTCGGCGGTGGACGCGGAAACCGAGAAGAGGATTTTGACGGCGCTCTTCCGGGAACGGAAGGGGAAGACGACCATCATTATTTCCCACAGGGTATCGACGCTGCGGAACGCCGGACGGGTGATCGTGCTCGACCGGGGAAGGGTAAGCGAGGAGGGGCCGCCCGGGGAACTGGCCGGGCGTGGCGGGTTTTACGCGCAGACGGCCGAGCTTCAGCAGCTTGACAGCGGCTATCCGGCCCGCCTTTCCGGGGGGCAGGCGCTGAACGGCGGCGGCGTAGGATGGGGGCGCGATGTCTGAATATTTTGAAAGCGAGGAAGTGGTAAAGGACTACGACAGCGCCATTGTCAGAAGAATCCTTTCCTGTATCAAGCCGTACAAGCTCCTTTCCTTCCTCATTGTCATTACCCTGGGGGTTTCCACTATCGGCGAGCTTCTTGTCCCGGTGCTGTTGCAGCGGGTGATTGACGAGGCCGTGCTCGCCCGCTACCTCGTGATCCGGATGGATACGCTTGAGCGGGAACGGGCGGGCCTTTCGGCGGAATCGCGTAACGCCCTTGATACTATCGTTGCGGGAGAACGGGCCGTAAGGATAGGGGAACGGGTGTTTGTTTCCCAGGGGCAGGATACGCGCCTCTCCGGAAAAACAGAAGATGAATTACAGGGGAAGGGGATATTCGAGGATGAGAAGTGGTACGCCTTTCCCTGCGCGGAAGAATCCCCGGCCCGGGAAATAATTAACGCGCGCCCGGGCTTGTTCGCCGTGGAAAACGGGAACGCGGCCATACGTACCCGCGATTTGTACAGCCTCCCCCCGGGGGAAATAAAGCTGGTCAGGGAAGGGGACATCACGTACATCATACGGACGGTGCTGTTTTTGCTCGTAATTCTGTGCGCGGTTTTCTTTTTCGCCTTTGTCCAGACCTGGACCACGGCCCTGATAGGCCAGCATGTTATGAAGGATCTGCGCCTCGCCCTGTTCAGGAAAACCGCTTCCCAGTCTACGGATTTCCTTTCCCGGCATCCTGTCGGAAGAATCGTCACCCGCCTGACCGGGGATGTGGAAACGATAAACGAATTTTTTACATCGGTCCTGGTGGCCTTTCTCAAAGACCTTTCGGTCATGGCCGGGGTGCTCGTCACCCTGTTCCTCCTTTCCCCGCCCCTGGCGGCGATAACCCTTGCCACCATGCCGCCGGTGCTTGCGGTCACGCTCATCAGCAGGATCAAGGCCAGGGACGCGTTCAGGCGGCAGAGAACCGCCAATTCGCGGGTAAATTCCTACCTTTCGGAGAGGCTCTCCGGCGTACAGGTCGTGCAGCTTTTTCTGGGCGAGAAGAAGAGCGCCTCTGAATTCGATGCGAGGAACCGGGAGCTCCTGGACGCCAATCTGGGGGAGATGTACGTGTTCGCCACTTTCCGGCCCCTCGTGGAATGGCTGTCAACGGTGACCACTGCGGTGATCATTACCGCCGGGGCCGCCATGGTGCTGAACGTCTCCGTCTCGCTGGGGGTGCTCATCGCCTTTATCAACCTTATCAACATGTTTTATTTTCCGGTTATGGACATCGCGGAAAAGTACACCCTGCTCCAGTCGGCAATGGCCGGGGGGGAGCGCGTGTTCAAGCTGCTTGATACGGAAGAGGCCATACCGGACAGGGGGAGCCGCGCCGTCCTTGGGGCGGTACGGGGACATATTGAATTTAACGATGTGCGTTTCGCCTATAAGAAAGGCGAGGACGTGCTTAAAGGTCTTTCTTTTACCGTAAACCCCGGGGAAATGGCCGCCATTGTAGGCTATACCGGGGCGGGGAAAACGACAATTACAAACGTGCTTGCGCGGCTGTGGGATATTGACGGGGGCAGTATAAAACTCGACGGAATTCCTATTCAGGACATACCGATTGAGGATCTGCGCCGCTCGGTGCTTCCGGTATTGCAGGATGTATTCCTCTTTTCCGGCACTATCGCGGAGAATATCGGCCTGGGCCTCCCCATGGACGAAAGCCGGATCGAGGAGGCCGCCAGAACAGTACACGCGCATGAATTTATTTCCCGGCTCCCCGACGGCTACCGGACCATGCTTTCGGAAGGCGCCACCAATATTTCCTCGGGGCAGCGGCAGCTTATCAGTTTTGCCAGGGTAATCGCCCATAATCCCGCCATCGTGGTGCTTGACGAGGCTACCAGTTCCATCGACACCGAAACCGAGCATCTGATCCAGCTGGGAATGCGGCAGGTGCTCGCGGGCCGTACCTCGGTGGTAATAGCCCACCGGCTTTCCACCATACGCCACGCGGACCGCATCCTGGTGCTGTCCGGAGGCCGCCTGGTGGAAGAGGGCAGGCACGGGGACCTTATCGCCAAAAACGGGCTTTACGCCTC
>JAIRRR010000023.1 GCA_031255875.1 Treponema sp. | reverse complement strand
GATACGGCGGCCCCCGAAGCGGCGCGGCGGCTGGGCATGAAGATCGGGGAGCGGGACATTTTTCTGGACAACGCGCAGGAAAGGGCCGCCATGGCGGATTCGCTGGAAGCGGGGCTGGCCCGGGCGGAAGCGCGCGGCGCAGCGGTGATGATAGGCCATACCTGGTCCCCGGAACTCGCGCCGCTCTTGACAGAACTCTACCCAAAACTGATCGAGCAGGGCTATGCTTTTTCCACCGCGTCCCGCCTGATAAAAGGAGAGTACGGACAGTGAAGGTCCTGGGAATAGAATCCTCCTGCGACGAATGCGCCGCCGCCGTTGTGGAAGACGGGGCCTGGGTGCTTTCCAATGTCGTGGCCACGCAGATCCCCTGGCATGCAGCCTACAACGGCGTGGTGCCGGAAATCGCGAGCAGGATGCACACGGAGTGGATAGGCGGCGTGGTAAAAGAAGCCCTGGACCGCGCGGGAATCGGGCCGGACGGCATAGACGGGGTAGCGGCCACCGCCCATCCGGGGCTGCTGGGATCCCTCCTGGTCGGCCTCAACTTTGCCAAGGCCTTTGCCTGGGCCGCCCGGATTCCCTTTATCGCCGTGGATCACATGCTGGCCCATCTCTACGCCCCCCGGCTCTCGCCCGCCCCTTCCCCCGGGTGCCAAAACCCGCCGGGAAATACGGCCCCGGACTACCCCTTCCTGGGCCTCCTGGTTTCCGGGGGGCACAGCATTATATGCCGGGCGGACGGCTTTGACGATATAACCGTTCTGGGGACCACCATTGACGACGCGGCGGGCGAGGCTTTTGACAAGGTGTCGAAGCACTACGGCTTCGGCTACCCCGGCGGCGCGGCCATAGACAGGCTTGCCAAAGACGGGGACCCGGCGGCCTTCCGCTTCCCCCTGCCCAGCCTCCGCAAGGGGGACCATCCCTACGATGTGTCCTATTCGGGGCTCAAGACCGCCGTGATAAACCAGCTTGAGCAGTTCCGGGCAAAGCCCCGCCCCGCCGCAGCCGGCGGCAACGCGGAAGCGACCGCCGGGAACAGCGAGGCCGCCTCCATCGCCGCCTCTTTCCAGAAAACAGCGGTAGAAATACTGCTGCGCGCCCTGTTCCGCGCGGCGGAGGACACCGGCATCAGCACCGTGGTCTCGGGCGGCGGGGTGGCGGCAAATTCCCTTCTCCGCGCGAGACTCGCCGAACATCAGGGCCTCCGCTGCGTGTTCCCCCCGCCGGAACTCTGCGGCGACAACGGCGCCATGGTCGCGGGCCTGGGCTTCCAGTACCTCGCCCGGGGAGACCGCTCCCCCCTCAGCGCGGCAGCTTCCGCCCGGATAAAGGCGTTCAAGCGCCGCTATCCGTAGCGCCGCAGCCCGAGGTTCCGGGGCGGCTTTATAGGGCAATCATGTTTTTATCAACGCTTTTTTCCGGCGGGGAATCTTCTAGTGCAATGGCGTTTACCGCTTTCCGGTAGAATTCCAGCGCGTCTTCCGCCGCCCAGCCTATAACGGCATAGGCGTACCCGATCTCCCTCATGGACAGGAGCGCCCGTTTTAACAGATACCTGCCTATGCCGATCTTCCTGAATTCCTTCCCGACGCCCAAAGGCCCGAAAAAACCCCTGGCCGAAGCGTCGTAACAGGCAAAGCCCGCAGGCCTTTTTTCTTTTACCGCGACAAAGCACGAAACCGGGTTGTTCAGCAGGGCGTATTCGCATTCGTCCGGCCATCCGGGCTCTTCGGGAAAATTGTTCTTTACAAAATCCAGGATAGCGGCCTTGTCGCCGGCGAACGCCCTTTTGATAACGACATTCTGTTTTTTTAATTCGGTATAATCAACGCTGTCTTCCAGATCGTATAGCTTAACCAGCAAATCCGCCACAATGCCCCCCGCCGCCAGACAGCTTGCCGCGAAAAAATTCCCGGCCCGCGCGTACTCCGATTATGACGGAAATTCCAGCCGCCCGCAAGGCCGCCCGGATTCCCAATCCAAACGCCCGCCCTGCGAGCAAAGCAACGCGCAACTGCCGGGGGAACGCGGCACGGCGCCCGGCCCCGCGCCGGGGACGCCGGGCAAACCCTATTCCTGGGCGGCGGATGCGGCGGGCGCCGCTTCGGCGGAAGGCGCGGGCGCAACGGGCTTGGCCTTGGGCCTTTTCCTGACCACCAGTTCCTTGATCTTGGCTGCCTTGCCTATCTTGTCCCGGATATAGTAGAGCTTGGCGCGGCGGACCCTGCCCCGGCGGGCAAGCTCGACCCGGGCAATCCGGGGAGAATGGAGGGGGAATATCCTTTCAACGCCCACGCCGTAGGAATTTTTCCGCACCGTAAAGGTCCTGCCCACGCGGGAATTCTTTATCGCTATAACCAGCCCCTCGTATATCTGGATACGTTCGGTCTTGCCTTCAACAATCTTGAAGTGAACCCTTACCGTGTCGCCGACCTTGAAATCGTCCGGTTCGGCCTTCATCTGGGAGGCTTCAATCGCCCTTATCTCGTTCATTTTGCCCTCGCAATTCCGCGATAATCGCCGCGGTTTCCTTGTCAAACAGGCCCTTTCCCTCGCCGGACCGGATCAGATCCGGCCTTAACGCCAGGGTTTTTTCAACCTGCTTTCTCCGGCGCCAGCGCCGTATATTTTCATGGTGCCCCGAAAGCAGAATATCGGGTACTTTCAGCGTATCATAAACTTCCGGGCGTGTATACTGGGGGTACTCCAGTAAATTGCCGGAAAAACTTTCCTCCTCAAGCGAGCCGGGCGTTATCACCGATTCAACCAGCCGGTAAGTCGCGTCAATCAGCACCAGGGCTGCCGCCTCCCCGGAGGAAAGCACGTAATCGCCGACGGAGATCTCGTCGTCAACGTACAGGTCGATGATCCGCTGGTCCACGCCCTCGTAGCGGCCGCAGATCAGCACAAGCTCGGCCTCGCGCGACAGGTCGCGGGCCAGCGCCTGGTCAAAGCAGCGGCCGGAGGGGCTCAGGCAGATAACCCGCATGGCGGAGTTCCGCTCAGGGCGGCGTTTCGCGCCCACCGCGTCAAGGCAAAGGCCCAGGGGCTCGGGAAGCATCAGCATCCCCGGGCCGCCGCCGTAGGGCGCGTCGTCGCAGCTGCGGTGCCTGCCCGGGGCAAAGTCCCGGATATTCACCGCCCGGTATTCGACAATGCCCCGGCCGACCGCCTTCGCCATGATAGAGGCGGCAAAAAAAGCGTCGATAATCTCCGGAAACAGGGTAAGCGCCGTGTATTTCACCAGGCCGCCCCCGTTATTCCAGAACCCAGGGGCAGAGAAGCACCGCCCTCCCCTTTTCCGGGTCAACCTCGCCGAAAAATTCATCCCGAAAAGGCACCAGCCTCAGCTCCCCGCCCGGAAGCCGCAGTTCCAGGAGCCGGCCGCCCCCGGCCTCGATCACGCCGGTCACCGTTCCCAGGAACCCGCCGTCCCCGCCGCCCGCCGGAAGCCGCCCGTCAAGGGCCGCCACAACGCGGATGCCCCGCAGGTCCTCCTCGTAGAACTCGTTTTCCCCGAGCGGCGCGGCTTCGTCCCGGCCCACCAGCAGGGCCGCGCCCCGCAGCAGGGCGGCCGCCTCCGGGCTGTCAACCCCCCTGAATTTAACAAGCACGCGCACGCCCGACCCGGAGATCTTCTCCACCTCGTAGACCCGCTCCCCGTCCGGCAGGCGCAGGCAGGCTTTCCGCAAGCCAAGCAGATGGGCGGTTTCCCCGGAAAGGGACCGCAGCCTGATAAACCCCTCAAGGCCGAAAGGCGCGCCCAGAAGGCCGGTGACAAAACGTTCGGTCATAGTCGCAACCCGGCCCGCAGGGCCCGGGCCAAAGCGTCAGTCCAGAATCTCCAGAACCGTGTGCTTCCCGGTTTTCGCGGTAGCCGCCTGGAGCACCGTCCTAATCGCCTTGGCAATGCGGCCGTGCTTCCCGATAACCTTGCCGATATCCTCCGGCGAAACCCGGAGTTCCAGAATCGTCGATTTTTCGCCCTCAACCACGCTCACCGTAACCGCGCCCGGATCGTCCACCAGAATTTTCACGATATATTCGACCAGATCCTTTTCCATACGCCGCTCCTTATGCCAGCAAACAAATACAATAAGAGGGGGAAAGCCTTCCCCCTGCCCTCAGGCCCGCCGGCCTTCGGGACACCCCCTTCTCCTGGGGGCACCAGCCCCCAAACCCCCGCAACAGGCTGCGAGGCGCCAGCCCCCAAACCCCCGCAACAGGCCGCTGGGGCCAGCCGCAAACCCTCAACTCCCCGCCGCCGGTTTGCGGCTTTCGGGAAAACTCCCCGAAAACGCCCCCCCGGACGCAATTACCGGGCCCCGGGGCCGGAACGAAGCTCGCGAGAGTCCGGGCCTGCCCCAAAACCTCAGTTCCGAGGCATCAATTAAAGGTAAAAATTCTTCTTGTTGAGAAGGCTGCGGACCGTATCGCTCACCTGGGCCCCGTTCTCCAGCCAGGCGCGCACCCTGTCCGCGTCAAAGCTGATTTGCTTTTCCTCGGCCTCAATGGGGTGGTAAAGCCCCAGCTCTTCGATAGCCTTACCGTCCCGCGCCGACCGTTTGTCCATAACCACGATGCGGTAATAAGGCCGTTTCTTGGTCCCGAATCTTTTCAACCTGATACTGGCACTCATGCAAGTCCTCCTTGAGTGTTTCCGCCGGGCAGCTTCACGCAAGCCGCCGCCCGCCGCAGCCGGAATGGCAATTATTCCGCTTTAAGGGCCCGGCCCGGCCCCCGGACGGATAAAAATGACCGCCAAACGCGCCCGAAGCGCTTTGAAAGTGAAATATGTTCCAT
>JAIRRR010000254.1 GCA_031255875.1 Treponema sp. | reverse complement strand
TTTTCGCCCTGCTCTACGCGGCGGGGGTGCTTGGCTCTCTGGACGACCGGGTGTACGATCTGTTTTTCCGGGTGCGGCCCAAGCGGGAACGGATCAGCAACGTGGTGCTTCTCGACGTGGATGACACGGCTATCGCGTACAACGGGGTCTACCCCTGGCCCCGTTCGGTTATGGCCGACGGGTTCCTCCGTTTGAAGGAATACGGGGCCGAGGCGGCTATTCTTGATATTGAATTTATCGACAAGGGCCCCCCGGGGATCGACGCGGTTTACTTTGACCGGGATTTTCCGGTGGATTTTGAAAAGGCTTTTTCGGATATTGGCACGAACGCCCTGGATCTGCTTGACGCGCTGAACACCGGGCGGATAAGCCGCGACGAGCTGCCCTGGTATGCGGAGGGGCTTCGCGGGCTTATCCAGGACGAAAAGGCCGAGCTTTTCAGGAAGGCCCTGGGGATAGCCCGGGATAACGATGTGTATTTGGCCCAGGCCGCCGCGCTTTTTGGCCGCGCCTGGGCTACGCTGAATCTGCAAACCGAACCTCTTGAGGGGGAACAGGCGGAGCGGCGGCTTTTCGCGGAGGAGAGATTTTCCCGGTTTTTGTACGCCGCGCCCGGCGCCCACGGGGGGAATTTCGTGGACATACTCCCGGCTATTTATTCTTTTTCAGAGGCCGCCCGGGGCGCGGGGTTTACCAACGTGCATGTTGACGGCGACGGGGTAAGGCGGCGGATCTTCCTTGCCCAAAAAGTGCAGGACTACTGGTACCTCCAGCTTGCCTTTGCGCCCCTTATGGAATACCTTGGGAACCCGGAAATTCGCCTGGAAAAACGCCGGATTGTCCTTAAATACGCCCGGGTTCCCGGCGTCGGCATAAAAGAAATTACGATACCTCTGGATACCGGCGGCAGGATGATGCTCGACTGGCCCGAAACTGATTACCGGAACAGTTTTACCCCCCACGTTTCCTTTGCGGAATTTTCGCGGCTTGAGGAATTTGAATCCCAGACGCAGCAGTACCTCGACGCGCTGGAAGGCGCGGGGGTTGCCTTTTTCGCCCAGTTTGACGAAGCGCTTTCCGGCGCGCCCAGCGCTGTTTACCAGATAAACAGGCTGTTTGCCGAGTCCCGGGAGGCGCGGGGCCTGGCCATAGCGGAAAAATCCGACGAGGCGTTCAGCCGCTTCCTGGAACTCCGCAGCCAGGGGAACGAGCGGATCCGGTCCCTGGCGGATCTTGATATTGGCGCGAAGGTGAACGCCATAGCCGTGTCGCTCGGCGGGGAATACCCGGAGGACGCGGCGGCAATCCTGGAAGAAGCGGAGTATATCGCGACCCTGGCGGAGTATCTGGATACGGTTTCCCGGCAGTACGAGGCGGCCCAGGCCCGCCTGAAGAACGCTATCGCCGGCAAATTCTGCATTATCGGCCGGGTCGATACGGGGACTACCGATATCGGGGTTAACCCTTTCTTTGGGGAGTATGTGAATGTCGGGACCCACGCGGTGGTGCTGGATACTATTCTTTCCGAATCCTTTATCATCCCCCTGCACCCGCTCTGGAGCGTGGCGCTGTGCTTTGCCCTGAGCGGCCTTATCTTCCTGGCCTTCGGCGGCCTTAAGCCCGGCCCCCGCACCGCCCTGGGGATCGGCACGGTGATCCTCTTTTTGGCGGCCTGCCTGGCCGGCTTCCGGTTTTTCGGGATATTCCTGGGGCCCCTCGGCCCGGTGCTGTCCGCCGTTGTCGCGATTTTTGTCCGGGAGATTGTTTCGTACCTTGTTTCCGAAAAGGAAAAGCAGTTTATCAACAAGGCCCTTTCTACTTATGTCTCGAAGGAAGTAGTAAACGAGCTTATTGCCAACCCCGCGCTCCTGCAATTGGGCGGGGCGAAACGGCAGATGAGCGCCGTCTTTACGGACATCCAGGGTTTTTCGACAATTTCCGAACAGCTTGACCCGGAGGGGCTGGTCCTGCTTCTCAACCGCTACCTTACGATTATGAGCGATATTATCATGGAGAACACGGGGACCATTGACAAATACGAAGGCGATGCCATTATCGCGTTTTTCGGCGCGCCGGTTTTCCAGGAGCGGCACGCGGCGCTGGCCTGCCGGAGCGCCCTGCGGATGAAAAGGGCGGAAACGGAATTAAACAAGGTGATAGTGGAAGAACGTTTAAGCCCTTCGCCGCTTTATACCCGGATAGGGATAAACACGGGCGAGATGGTAGTGGGGAACATGGGGACGTCCAACAAGATGAATTATACTATTATGGGGAATGCGGTCAACCTTGCCGCCCGGCTTGAAGGGGTGAACAAGCAGTACCATACCGGCGGCATACTGATAAGCGAGTACACCAAGCAGGAAATAGGGGACGAGTTTGTCTGCCGCAGCCTGGACCGGGTGCGGGTTGTGGGGATAAATACGCCGCTCCGGCTCTACGAGCTTCTGGACGAGCAGGCCGATGCCGGGGCTGCGGAGGCGGGCGATTTCGCCTCCTGGGAAAGCGCCATTGCCAGTTTCGAGAAGCGGGAATTCGGCGCGGCGGCGGAAATTTTCGAGTCGGTCGCGGCCCGCAACGAGGAGGACGGCGTGGCGCGGCTGTACTCGGAACGGTGCCGCGAATACATAAGGACGCCGCCGCCGGACGACTGGGACGGGATCAGCAACCTGACGTCGAAATAGGCTTCCCCGCGCCCGATGCCTTCGCCCGGCGCCTGTGCCCCGCGTCCGATGCCTGTGCCAGCCAGGGCGGGCCGTTACTCCTTGATATCGCCCCGCTCTTTCAGCTCGCCGATAATTCTGGCGTAGTATTTTTCGTCGATTTTGTACTTCAAGAGGTAGATCAAAAAACCCAGGGCGATAATGGCCAGGGGCAAAAGCAGCATCGCCGTTTTAAGGATAACCACGCCGCCGGCGCTTACCTCGTCTTTGGACCGGGCGCTGTTGATTCCGGATACGACCAGGGTTATCCCCAGTATGCCGTTGGCAAGCGCGCCGCTTATTTTGTTGATGAAGGGCTGGATCGAAAAGGTAACGCTTTCGTTCCGTTTCCCGAATTTCCACTGGCCGTATTCGACGGTGTCCGCCAGGAACATGAGCATCAGTATCTGGATAAAGGCCTCCCCCACGAAGATCAGCACGCCGCCCGCGCCGATCAGGAGCATCCGCATGGGGGCCAGGAAGAAGAGGATGTACCCGGCGGCCACAAGCCCGGCGGCAACGCTGTAGAGCCTGCGGCGATCCATCTTTTTGCCCAGGGCCGGGAACACCGCGAGCGCCGCAAGCTGGGAGACCCCCAGGACCAGGGCGAAGACCGAATACATGTTCTCGTCGCCGTAAACGTACTTGAAGAAATGGACGCCGAAGTTGGCGGTGGTGGTGTAGCCGATCATAAAGAGGGCCATGGCGACGGCAACCCATAGGAGCTGGTCGTTCCTAAAGATTACCCGGAACATGTCGAGGAAAGAGGTCTTCTCCTCTTGCTTAAAGCAGTTTTTGTGTTCTTTTACCCCGAAAAGCGTGAAGCACTGGAAGCCGAGCATCAGCAGGGCGACGATCAGGGCGAAGGCGAACCAGCCCAGCCTGGGATTCCCGAACGCGGCGCCCAGCGCGCCGGTGGCGGGGATGATCCCCACCACGACCGCGAAAAGGCCGATGTTGGCGCAGATCCGGGCGAAGGCCCCTATCTCTTCCCGCTGTTTCTGGTCCGTGGAGAGGGCGGGGAGCATCGACCAGTAGGCAATGTCGTTGAGGCCGTAGAAGATGTCCCAGCCCAGGTAGAAAAGCGCGAAGAGCGCCGCGTAGGCCGCGCCTGTAAGCCCCAGGTCGGTGAACATAAGCACCATGAAAACCCCGCCCGCCAAAGCGCCCAGGACTATGCCGGGCTTGAACTTGCCCCAGCGCCCCCGGGTATTGTCCACGACTATCCCCATGACCGGATCGTTAAAGGCGTCAAACACCCGCATAACGGTAAGGATGGCGGTCATTACCAGCAGGGTAGAGTCGGGCAGATCCAGCACTTCCGTCAGGTAGATCATCAGGAACATGCTGACCGTGGTGTAGAACATGTCCCGGCCTATGGTTCCAAGGCCAAAGCAGAATTTGTTCCGCCGGCCGCCCTTATCCGCGGCTTTGTCCGCGCCCGTAATTCTTCCGTTTTCCGCCATTGCCCGCTCCGTTGTTTTTTAGATTATCCGTATTTTCTAGCCGCCCAGTACTACCGCCTCGTAGGGCAGCAGGGTCTCCGCCATAGCCGTCCGGCCGGTGTTCGAGGCAACGACGCTGCCGCCCGCCGCGCCGGCAAGCAGCGGGCCGGGCCGCGCGGCCCTGGGCGAAAAATTGAGCAGCACCGTCCAGGCCTTGTCCCCCAGGACCCGCTGGTAGGCGATTACGCTCCCCTTCGCCCCCAGGGGCCGGAATTCGCCGTACTTTAAAACATCGCTCCCCGCCCGCAGGGCGATCATCTTCTTGTAAAAACCCAGCACGGAATTATCATCGCCGCGCTGGGACTCGTAGTTGATCCGGGTATAATTGCCGTTAATGCCGAGCCAGGGCTTCCCCGCGCTAAAGCCCGTGTTCACCCCGGCGCTCCACTGGACCGGGGTGCGGGCGTTGTCCCTGCTGGACTCCTTAAGCCACTTCCAGCGCAGCCGCGCCGGGACATGGAAGCGCTTTAAAAAGCGGTTCCAGTTCAGGGTTTCCACGTCGTTGACTTCCCCGAATCCCCTGAAATCGAAATTCGTCATGCCGATTTCCTGCCCCTGGTAGATAAAAGGAGTCCCCCGCAGGGTCAGTTCCAGCGCTGCCAGCAGTTTCGCGCTCGCCTCCCAATACTCGCCTTCGCCGCCCCCGTAATGGGAAACGATCCGGCACTGGTCGTGGTTTTCCAGGTACACCGCGTTCCATTCAAGGCCCCGCTGCCACTTGGACAGAACGTCGAGCAGCCGGGCCGGGCGGAACTTCTTCGGGATATAGCGCTCGACAAGGCGGTCAACCTGGAGATGCTCGAAGTAGAAGATCATGTCCAGCTCTTTCCGGCTTTCGTCGCAGAGGAGTTTCGCCCGCTCGACATCGACCATCACCGCTTCGCCTACCGTAACACAGTCGTACTTGTCCAGCACGTCCCGGCGCAGCTCCCTCAGTATCTCGTGATTCCCCTCCTGGCACACGTAGAATTCCATCCCGGGCAGCGGCCCCTGCCTGCCGTCCGCGAGGGAACTCTTGTAGAGGACGTTGATCACGTCGCAGCGGAACCCGGCAATCCCCCGGTCAAGCCAGAAACGCAGTATCCCTTTTACCTCTTCGATTACCCTGGGGTTCCGGTAGTTCAGATCCGGCTGCTTTTTATGGAAAAGGTGGAGGTAATACTCGCCGCTCTTTTCGTCAAAAGTCCAGGTATTTTCCAAAAAGAAACCCGTCCAGTTGTTGGGCCGGTCCCTTCCGGAACCCCGGGGCCCCCGGCCCCGGGGCGGCCGCCAGATATAGTAATCGCGGTAGGGGCTGTCCTTGTCCCGGCTTTTCCGGAACCACTCGTGCTCGTCCGAAGTGTGGTTTATCACCAGGTCCATGATGATTCTGATGCCCCGCCTGCCCGCCTCGGCGATGAGCCGGTCCATGTCCGCCAGGGTCCCGTACCGGGGGTCGATATCCCGGTAATCGGCGATATCGTAGCCGTTGTCCGCGTCCGGCGAAGGGTAGACCGGGGAAAGCCAGATAACCCCGGCCCCCAGGGCCTCGATGTCGTCCAGCCGGGAGATAATTCCCGGAATGTCCCCGATGCCGTCGCCGTTGGAATCCTGAAAACTCCGGGGGTATATCTGGTAAACCGCCCGTTCCTGCCACCACTTCCCGCCTGCCTGCCGCATAGTAACCTCGCAAGACTAAAATACCCGATCACCCGGCCTTG
>JAIRRR010000222.1 GCA_031255875.1 Treponema sp. | reverse complement strand
GAAGCGGCTTTCCGCGCCGTATCGTGTCCCTCCCTGTTTTTGCCCTTAAAACCCCGCCACGGCCTTCTATTGCGCTGTTTCGATAGGCAAATTCTGCCTTTCGGGGGGCCGTTAAAGCCCCCTTTTTTTATATGCTCTCAAAAACGCCGCCCCCGCTTTCCCCCTGGCCCCCCCTTGAATCAAGGAATTCTTTCAAAGCCTCCCGCCTCTCTAGCTCATTATCTTCTCCGTCATGGGAAGGGAAAAAGTATTTTTCAATCATATCTAGGTAAAGTTTCCCATATTCCCTACAGAAAAGCTCCGTATTGACTGTATTTATGTGGGTGTAGTTATCCCTGATTCTCGCTTCGGGCTTATGCCCTGAGAAGTAGTCGTTAAAATCGGGGTGTATCTTTTCCAGTCCCATTAGCGTTATTAGGGTATGCCTGAAGGAATAAAAATGAAAATTATTTTTTTCGCTGTATTCCCTTATAGCCTCCATTTTTTCCTTGTCTTCCAAAATCCCCCTGAAGCTTTTAAGGGTTTCCGCTGGGGAAGCGCCCCCCTCCCTTGCCGCTTCCCTAATCTGCAAGGCTATGAGCAGATATGTAATAGCCTTTTTGCTAAAGCTCCAGTCTAGCCTCGGGCTTTCCCCCCTGCCCTTCTTGCTAAATAGATAGCTTTCCTTCCCCAGCCCCGCCGATTGAATGTGTTCTAAAATCATTTCTACTACAAAGGGGTGCAGGGGGATTTTGCGGAATTTTTCGTCCTTGTCGCTTAGGAACCGCTCGGTTTTCTTGTTATAGATAAAAAGTAGGTGGGTTTTCTCCCTGGGAACCCATTTAATATCCGAGACTTTGACGCTTAAAATTTCCTTACACCTCCCCCCTGAAACCATCGCCAGGGACAAAAGCAGCACGGAATCAAAAGATTTTAATATTTTGTTTCTATAAAGGGTAACGCAAAAAGGGATCACCGATCTAAGTTTCTCAACTGGCAGAAAATTGCCTTTGTTTCTGGCCTCTTCCTCTTGCGGTTTCCGCAGGCGGCCCGTACCAACGGAATAAGGGAGCTTCGCAATGAGGTCGTACCTTTCCATGTGTTTTAAAACTCGGTTAAAGCAGCTTAAAATCTGGTTGCAATAGCCTATTGAAAAGTTTTTCCCTTGCAAGAATATTTTGAAGTCGCTGTAGACCTCCCTTGTTAGGCCGCTAAAGCCTGTAACCTTCTTGCTTTTAAGGAACGGAACAATAAAGTTTTTAACGGCATTCTGGGCGGGGGTTAAATTTGCAATGGAATCCTTATTATCGTTAAAATCTTTTTGCAAATACTGGCTCCCTGGCTTGTAGTAGTTATTAAGCATTTGGTATAGCTGTATGCTGTCCCTTTTAGCTTCCCTTGCATTTTTCCGCCTCCAGTATTCCGCAATGGCCCCCTGTTTTTCTCTTATGGCGAGGTCCACTGCCTCCCTTTCGTTCTCGGTATGAAGTACCTTCCATGTGGAGAGCCATGTATTGCCGTCTTTATACCTAACCTGGTAGCCGCCCCCCTCCGTCCTTTTAAGGCAAAAACCGTGCTTCTTGCCCAGGAGCTTTAAGTTAGGGCTTTTTTCCCCAGGGCTCCCGCCCGCCCCCATTGTGTCCATGTCTAGGACAATACCATAATGCCCCAGGATTTTTAACAGGTCGCTTACAAGATTTTCGGAATCCATATTCTTTACCCCCGCAGTAAGGAATTAAGGCCGCCCGTACGGGGGCCTTTCCAGGGGCTTTTGCCTGTGATATTCTCAAAAAAATGCCAAAAGGGGGCTGGAAAAAAACGCCGTTTCCGCATATAAGAAGACAAGGGGCTATGGTTTTTGCTTTTTCGGGCCTCCCCCGAAATCACAATTTCCGTAATTCCTTATATAGTAATGAATTACGGAAACCCCTTATCTTTGCCGCAAACCGCCCCGCCGGTTTGCCGCAAAACTCCGGCAGACTTGCGCAGGGCCTGCGGCCCGGAGCAAGTCTTCCGCTACCCCCCCGCAGAAAACAGGCCCGGGGCGCTTCCGGTCAAACCGCAGCCCCGGCAAAGTCCTGGCTTTTGCCGGCTTCCAGGGAATCTTCGAAAGTAATTTTCCCGCCCGGCGCCAGCACCAGGAACGAGTCGTCCTGCCAGGCGCCGGCCAGCAGGGCGTCGATGAGCCTCAGGCTGCCGGGGATAAGCCTGACCGGAATCTCAAGCGGCTTCGCGAAATCTTCCACTCCGGCCCTCACCGCGTCAACATCGAAGACCCCCGTATCGACCACGGCAAAGTCCTGGTAATGGCCCAGCATCTTTTTCATGATAAAAAGCCCGTCTTCCTCCCCGTAACGCTCGTAAATCCGGGAGGCGTCCGAAACCATACTGCCGCCGGAATTAAGATAACCCTCGGTAAAAAAATAGGTCCGCGTCCCGTACGCCTCCCGCTCTTTTCGCGAGCCGATGAACAGGGGGATACAGTCCGCGGCTTTGGGCATTACCAGCCTGTGGTTCCGCGCCTCAATACCCACCATGGCGTTCCCGCAGAAGCCGAAGAGAAGCAAAACCGTTTTGCACGAAGGGGGAACGCCGTCAATGGCCTCCTGGACCGAGACGCGCAGCTTGTCGGGCCAGGTGTGCTTGCCCGCGTCAACCCAGACCACCGGATAATCGCAGCCCTGTTTTCCCATTACCGCCAGAAGCTCCTGTTTAAGCGTTTCGCAGGCGATAACGTATATTTCATGTTCCCGTTCCCTTTCCATGTCCGGGAATCCTAGCACATCGGCCCCGATGCCACAATAGGCCGCGTTGCCTCATCGAAAAAGCAACCCCAAAGTATTTACCAGGCCTTCGGCCTGCCTTTGGGTTCCTCGACGCTGACATTGTCCCCCGATTGCCTAACCACGTAAAAGCCCTGCCTGAGCGCGAAGTCAAGGACATTGCCGGGAAAGATCGCCGCCGCCACAGCGCCGTAGAGGTCCCTCCGGTCCCCGTGCAGATCAAAGTACCTGCGCAGCTTTTCCATCCTCCGGACATGCTCGCGGACATCGTCAATGTTCGCCTGGGTTTTAACCTCCACCGCAAGGGCGCAGCCGCCGTTTTCGAGAAGCACGTCCACCTCCGCGTAGAGCTTGTGTTCCCTGCTCTCGATAAGCACATTGGGCGAGGATTTTTCAAATTCATAGCCCAGGGCGTTGAATTTCTCTTTCAGATTGGGGATGAACATATGTTCGATAATTTTGCCGAATTTTCTCCCCAGATCGCTCATCATCTTCTGGTTTTCTTTGAACTTCTTGTCGGTTTCCTGGAATTTCCGGTCAGTCTCCTGGAACCTCCGGTCGGTCTCCTGAAACATCGCCCAGACTTTTTCAAAAGAGAGGCCCGCATATTCCGGCGGCAAAGCGATGCTTCCGTTTTGCTGTATTTCCATATCGCACAGCCTTGAAAGGTAATCCCGCCGCCCCAAGGCAGCGCGCCGCTCCGCGCCTCTTCGAGGCGGGAAGCCCGGTTACTTCACAAATATAAGGGTATTTGCCGGAAAAGTAAATATTTCCGCCGTACCCGTCAGTCGTCGATAGCGCCGTAGACCGTCTGGGAAAAACGCCTGGCCAGGTCTTCCAGGGAACCCGGAACGCGCTGGATCATAAACACGGCCACGAGGTCTTCTTCCGGGTCCACGCTGAAATAGGTGCCCAGCATTCCGTCCCAGCCCCATTCGCCAAGGGAGCCGTTAAGGCCGGCGGCGGCGGTATCAGCCATGCTGCGGACGCCCAGGCCGTAAGCGTATCCCTGCTGGGCCTTGAAGCCCCAGGCCCTGATATGCGCGGGATCGGTGTGGTTTTTCCGCATAAGCTCGATGGTTTTCCGGGAAAGCAGGCGGTACCCGTCCAGTTTCCCGAAGTTGAGCAGCAGATTCCCATAGCGGCCCACGTCATCCAGGGTGGAGGCAAGGCCGCCTCCCCCGGATTCAAAGGCAGGGGCCTCGGCCTGTTCCCCGGGGTCTGCGGAAAGCCCGTGCAGCTCCATGAGCCCGGTTTCGGTAAGGGTATAGGCCCTGGCAAGCCGGTCCCGTTTTTCTTCCGGAACGTAGAAAGCGGTATCCTTAAGCCCCAGGGGCAGAAAGATAAGTTCCGCCAGGTATTCGCCCAAACGCTTTCCGGAGATTACCTCGACAAGCCTGCCGAGGATGTCGTGGGAAAAGCCGTACATCCAGTACTCGCCGGGGTGGAAGCAAAGCGGCACCCCCGCAGCTGCGTCCACAATCTCCGCGGTGGTGACGCCGCCGGCGGAACGCCGCGCCTGGATTTCCGAAAACGCGCGGGCGCTGTAGCTTTCCGGGCCGGGGTACGGGACGCCCGAAGTCATGGTAAAGAGATGCTCGAAGGTAAGCGGGCTTTTCGCCGGGACGAGGTTTACAACTCCCCGCTTGTCATGTTCCGCCACCTTCAAGGACTTAAAAGAGGGGAGGAATTCCGCCACGGGGTCCTGTAGCTTGAAAAGCCCCTTCTCGTAAAGGGTCATGGCTGCCGCAACGGTAAAAGTTTTGGTCATTGAATAGATGCGGTAGATGCTGTCGTCCTGCATGGGGAGGCCTTTTCTCAGGTCCCTCATCCCGAAACTCTTCCGGTACGCCGTCCGCCCGCGCCTGGTTACCAGCGCCCCGGCCCCCGCCACCTGCCCGGTATCGACAAGCCGCCGCAGGTATGCGTCCACATTCCCGAGCCGCCTGGGGCAAAACCCGCTTTCTCTGACTGCCGTTTCCATTGCTCCCCCCGTTGTATTACAAACTCCTATACCAGGGTCCGCGCTATGCGCACAATATCCGCGAAAACCCCGCCGGCGGTAACCTGCGCGCCCGCGCCGGGGCCCTTGATCACTATGGGCAGGGCGGAATAGCGGTCCGTCGTGATGACCACTATGTTGTCGGCGTCCACCAGCGAGCGGAAGGGGCTGCCCTCCGCCTCCTCCCGCAGGCTTATCCTGGCGCTGCCCTCTTCGATAACCGCCACGTAGCGCAGGGCCTTCCCCGCAGCGGCGGCGGCGGCGCGGCGTTTTTCGAAGACAGGGTCCGCCTCTTTCAGTTCGGCGAAAAAAGCTTCCACGTCCGGCGCCTGGAAACAGACATCCGGAAGTATGGGCTCAATGTAGACGGCCTCGAATTCCAGGGAAAGGCCGCATTCCCGGGCCAGGATCAGCGCCTTGCGGGCCGCGTCCATGGCGTTAAGGTCGTCCCGGGGATCGGGCTCGGTATAGCCCTTAAGCCTGGCCTCCCGCACCAGTTCGGAAAAGGGGACGGAGCCGTCGTACTGGTTAAAAATAAAGCTCAGGGTGCCGGAAAGCACCGCCTCGATGCGGCGCACCCTGTCCCCGGAAACGGCAAGGTCCCTCAGCGTGGAGATGACCGGGAGGCCGGCGCAGACCGTTGTCTCGTAGAGGTAGGGGATGCCCCGGTCGCGGGAAAAGCCGGTAAGGGTGCGGTAATACTCAAGGGAGCCGGAATTCGCCTTCTTATTCGGGGTTACGATGGGGATGGACGATCTGAGTATGTCCGCATAGCTTTCCGCCACATCGCTTCCGGGGGTGCAGTCGCAGAAAGCCGTATTGGGCAGGTTCATGGCCTTCATCCTGGCGATAAAGGCGTTCAGGTCAAAACCCGCCTGCCATTCAGGGCCGCCCGGGCCGCCGGTTTCCCCGGGGTTTTTGAGCAAGCCCTTCACCTTCCCGGGATCAAAGCCGTCGGGGTTGAAGATCATCCGCTTTGAGTCCGCAACGCCCACGATATTCACCCTGATATGCCGCTCGTCCGCCAGGATCTCCCGGTGTTCCGCGAGCTGGTCCACCAGGGTGCCCCCGATAAGGCCTATGCCCACGAGGAACAGGTTTACCGACCTGAACCCGGCGAGAAAAAAAGCCTCGTGCACCGCGTTCAGGGCCTTGGCCTCGTCCTGCCGGGAAATGACCGCCGATATATTGAGTTCCGAGGATCCCTGGGCTATGGCGATGATGTTGATCCCGTTGCGGCCTAGGGCGTGGAATACCTTGCCGGAAATGCCGGACGTGCTCTTCATCCGGGAACCTACCACGGCGATGATCGAGAGGCCCGGCTCCACTACCGGCGGATCGATGGAAGCGGCGGCGATCTCCCGGTCAAATTCCTCAATGAGCGCGGCTGCCGCGGCGTAGGCGCTGGAAGGCTCCACGGCAAAGCAGATCGAGTACTCGCTGGAACTCTGGGTGATCAGGATGACGCTGATCTTCTTCCGGGCGAGCGCGCCGAAAAGCCGGGAAGAAAAGCCGGCCACGCCCACCATGCCCGAGCCCTGGAGCCGTACCAGGGTGACGTTGGAAAGGGAGCTTATCCCCCGTATGGGGAAAGGGCTTTCCGCCGGGCCCGAGGAGATCAGGGTGCCGCTGCCGGCGGGGTTAAAGGTATTCCTGATTCTGATGGGGATGCCCTTCTCCAGGGCCGGTTTTACCGTGGGCGGGTGGAGCACCTTCGCGCCGAAGTGGGAAAGTTCCATGGCCTCCACATAGGAGATCGCCTCGATTTTGAAGGCGTTCTTGACCAGCCTGGGGTCGGCGGTGAGTATCCCGTCCACATCGGTCCAGATCTCCACGGCCTCCGCGCCTATAGCCGCGCCGTAAATGGCCGCCGAAAGATCGGAGCCGCCCCGGCCCAGGGTCGTGGTCGCCCCTTTTTCCGTGGAGCCGACGAAGCCCGAGGCGATCTGCAATGCCGGGCGCCTCTCCAGGCAGGCGCGTATATTGGCGCTGCTTTCCTCGGGCAGGAAGCGGGCCGCCCCGAAATTGTCGTCGGTACGGATAAGCTCCCGGCTGTCCAGGTATTCCGCAGCCGTCCCCCGGGCGCAGAGGATCCGGGCCAGGAGGAAGGCGCTGAGCCTTTCCCCGAAACTCATCACGTAGTCCAGCACCCGCCCGGAAAGTTCCCTGACTATGAATATCCCGTCCAGTATGCGCTTTAGCTCGGCAAAGACGTCCGCAATATACCCGTAGGCCGTCTCAAGGTCCGGGCCCCGGAGAAAGGAGGCGGCGATTTCCCGGTGCCGGCCCTCCAGGGCTTCTACCGGGGCGTTGCAGGAATCCTCGCCCCGGGACGCGGCGCGGGCGGTTTCGATCAGGGCGTCGGTTATCCCGCTCAGGGCGGAAACAACAACCACTCGCACTTTTCCCCTGTGTTCGGCGTCGCCGATAATATCCACAACCTTGCCCAGGGCGGAAACGCTTCCCACCGATGTGCCGCCAAATTTGAGAACCAGCATATTTTTCTCCATAAAATTTCGGAACAGCCCTACTCTATACCTTTTTTTG
>JAIRRR010000196.1 GCA_031255875.1 Treponema sp. | reverse complement strand
AAGGCCGCGACTTCGCCTTCTACCTGGCCCAGCATATCCTGGTAGCTTTTTGTTACCTCAACTTTTTTTTCTTCCGGGAAACGCCGTTCCAGTTCCTCCCGCAGCAGTTTTTCCCGCCGCTCTATTACGGCTTTTTCCAGGGCGGCGTAGGCTTTCATCCTAAAGGCTTCTTCCTGCGGGTCGGGCAGTTCAAGCGAAAAGGGCTGGGAACCAAAAACCTGAAGGATCCTTTTTTCCCGTTTGTTAAAATAATCGCGTTCCTCAAGCAGTATTTGCCGTTCTATTAAGCGTTTTTGGAATTTTTGGAATTCCGGAGATTCGTTTTGTTGTTTAAATTCTGCCTCTATTTTACGCGCTTCTTCTTCGGACATTTCCTGCGGGGCAGGTTTTTCTTCGGTCAAAAAAGCTGCCAGTTCGGGATTGAGCAGGGTTCCGCAGTTTTCGCAGGCGTCAAACAGGGACGGCGCCCCGCATTTGGGGCAAGTAACCGGAACGACCCGTTTGCCGCAACGGGGGCAGATTTCCTGGGTAGTTTTGGTATCGCAGAATTGACAGGCGTTTTCTTCGCCGCCGAATTGCTCGCCGCATTGGGAGCAGAACAGCTCGTCTTCTTCCAGATCGGTTCCGCAGTATTTGCAGCGCCGGGCTGCTTCTTCCTGCCGCTGTTGTTCTATTTCGACGGCCTGCTGCTGTCTCAGATTCTCATTTTCCGCCATCGCTTACTCCCCTGCCTTTTCGCCCGGCGCTCCGGCGTCGATTTTTACCACCGCCGCCGTGCAGTTGTCGTCTGAGTTATTCGCTATTGCCGTCTCGACAATCTTCCGGGCGGTTTCCGCCGGGCTTGAACAGTCCGCCAGCATACGTTCCAAATCATCATCGGGAATAAAGCCGTGAACGCCGTCGCTGCACATGAAAAAGACATCCCCCGCTACGGCGACCGCCGGGGAAAAGCGGCTTTCCACGCTGGTTTCCGCAAGCCCCGCGCCAATGGCGTTGGTGATAATGTTTTTCGCCGCGCCGGGAACCACGCTCGACAGGGAATCGTCGCGGGAAAGCTGCTGCAAAAATCCGTTACGCAAACGGTACACCCGGCTGTCCCCGGCGTTAAAAAAGCCGCAGCCGCCGCTTTGCAAAACGATGCCGGCAAGGGTGGTTCCCATGTTCGGCGTTCCGCGTTTTTTCCCTTCTTCAAGCAGCCGCGCGTGAATTTCTTTTACGGTCTTTTCAAGCAGGGCGGAATCAAAGCTGCCGTTTTGCCGGGCGGCGTGTTTCATCTGCTCCGACACAAAGGCGCTGGCAGCGTCCCCTGCGGCGTGGCCGCCCATGCCGTCGGCAACGAGGAACAGGAGGCATCCGTCGTCAAGAGTTCCCGAAAACGCCGCGCCGGCGTCGTCAATCCCGCCGCCGCCTGTTTCCACCGCGATTAAAAAGGCGTCCTCGTTATGGGGCCTGACAGAACCTTTCGAAGAATACGCCCCGGCCGTTATATTCATGCTTCCCTCACCGTAAAATTAACATTGGCAAGCTGGACCACATCGTTGTTTTTTAGCTTCACCGGTACGCCCGGCTGGGCGATAATGCCGCCGACATAGGTTTTGTTGGTCGATTTCTGGTCGGTGATGTACCACGCGCCGTTTTCAAAGGTAATTTTGGCGTGGGTGCCGGAGATGACCGGAATAGAACCAAGCCGGCCGGTATGGTTGCCGTTTGTACGGCCGAGAATATCGCCGTCCGTTATTTCCATGTTCCAGCCGTCGCTGTGGCAGAAGAACAGTTTTTTCGATTCCAGCTGCACGATTACTGTCGCGGCGGGCGCGGCTTGCTGCTGGGGCGGCGGTGATGGCGGTGATGGCTGCGGCGATGGAACCGCCGCAGATTTCCCGGCGGGGGAGTCAATTCCCTTAAACACCATCGCGCCGCCGCATTTGCCGCAGCGCGGCGTTATCCCCGGATTCCCGCATTTTGCGCAGCGTGAAATTTTGATGCCGCACTGATCGCAGTACAGAGAATCGTCCGGAATTTCCTGTTTGCAAATTTTATTGGGGCAGATCATGACGCCTCCGTACAGGGTATGTCTTCCGCCGTTATCAGCGTCAGCACTTCTTTGGTCCGGCTTTCCTTTGCGAGCAGGGAGATACGGCTTGCAAGGCGGCGTTTGGTCTCGTCCAACAGGTTCCGCATGGTCCGGCCGTTGGCAAAATCCTGCCCCCGGTTACGGTAAATTTCGTCTATCACTTCCCGCGCCAGGGTTTGCGCGTCATCGGCAAGCGCGTAACCGTTCTGCCCCGCCATTGACACAAAAATTGCAAAAAGCTCATCGCTTTTATAATCGGCAAGGTGCAGAAAATGGGTAAAACGGCTTTGCAGGCCGGGGTTGGACTGGATAAAGGTTTGCATATTGCGCTCGTATCCGGCGGCGATAACCACGAATTTCCCCCGGTCGTCTTCCATGCGTTTGAGCAGGGTGTCTATCGCTTCCTGGCCGAAGTCGTTCGCGGTCTCCCCCTTCAGGGTATACGCCTCGTCGATAAACAGGATGCCGCCCATGGCGTCGTCGCACACCTTGTTGACCTGCGGCGCGGTCTGTCCCACGAAAGAGGCAACCAGTTTACTCCGGTCAACCTCGACAACCTTCGCGCTGGGCAGAAGCCCCATAACCTGAAACAGCGCGCCGAGTTTGCGGGCCACGGTGGTTTTGCCCGTACCGGGGTTTCCGGTAAACACGATATGTATCGCCTGGCCCTGCCCCCGCAGCCCCTGTTCTTCTTTTTCTTTTTCGATCATGATCGCCTGGGCCAGAGTCCTGACCGCCTGTTTGACTTCCGCAAGGCCGATCATGCCGTCGAGGTCGGACAAAATTTCTTCTACCGTGGGGATTTTCTTTTTTTCGTAGGGAATGTCCGCAGCGGTAACGGTGATCAGCGCGTCTTTTGTGCGTTCTTCTTTGGCAAGGGACGCCACCCGGTCGCCAAGGCGGCGGATAACTTCATCACAGAGGTTCCGCATGGTTCTGCCGTTGGCGAAATCATTGCCCCGGTTTTGATAGATGTCCTCTATGGCTTCCTTTACGGCCGCCCGGGCGTCTTCGGCAAGCGCGTACTGCTGTTTGGCCAGCATGGAATCGAAGATCGCGTACAATTCTTCGGGGTTGTAATCCTCAAGATGGATATAGTGGGTAAAGCGGCTTTTCATGCCGGGGTTGGCGTTCAAAAAACGCTCCATTTCTTTTTTGTACCCGGCGGCGATAACCACGAATTTTCCCCGGTCGTCTTCCATGCGTTTCATCAGCGTTTCGATGGCCTCTTTGCCGAAACTGTCGATAGAGCCGCTTTCCCCCGCCAGGGTGTAGGCTTCATCGACAAAGAGAATCGCGCCCATCGCGTCGTCACACACCTGATTCACCAGCTTCGGGGTCTGCCCCACATACTGCCCCACCATGCCGCTCTTGTCTTTTTCGATAACGTCCGCCCGCGGCAGAAGTTCCATAGCCTTAAACAAGGCGCCGAGCTTGCGGGCCACGGTGGTTTTGCCCGTACCGGGGTTTCCGGTAAACACGATATGTATCGCCTGGCCCTGCTCACCCAAACCCTGCTCCCGGCGTTCCTGCTGCAGGCGGATAGCGTTGGCAAGTTTGCGTACTTCTTGTTTTACGTTGGCAAGGCCGGTCATGGCGTCCAGTTCCGCGAGGATTTCCTCGACGGTGAGGGTTTCCTTTTTTTTGTAGGGAATGTCCCCGGCGGTGATGAGGGTGAACGCCTTTTCCGTGCGTTCCCCGGCAGAAAGCGCGGTCAGGCGGCTTCCCATGCGGCGGATAGTGTCGTCAAACAGATTCCGCATCGTCCGGCCGTTGGCAAAATCCCTGCCCTTGCCATGGTGAATTTCTTCTATCGCTTCCCGCGCGAGTTCTTTCGCGCCTTCGTCCAGTTCATAGCCGTTTTGTTTCGCCATGGATTCGAAAATCGCGCAGAGATCTTCCGGGGAATAATCCTCAAGATGCAGAAAATGGGTAAAGCGGCTTTTCAGACCCGGGTTGGACTGAATGAAGCGGTCCATCTCGTCCTTGTATCCGGCGGCAATGACCACGAACTTCCCCCGGTCGTCCTCCATGCGCTTAAGCAGGGTGTCTATCGCTTCCTGCCCGAAACTGTCGGCGCTGCCCTCTTTGCCGCCGCTCAGGGTATAGGCCTCGTCGATAAACAGGATGCCGCCTAGAGCCTTGTCGCAAGCCTCGTTCACCAGCGGGGCGGTGGAACCGAGGTATTGTCCCACCATGCCGGCACGGTCGGTCTCCACAATCTTATCGCTGGGCAAAAGCCCGATTGTCTGGAATAACTGCCCCAGCCTGCGGGCCACCGTAGTCTTGCCCGTGCCGGGATTGCCGGTGAACACGATGTGTATCGTCTGCCCCTGGCCTTTTAATCCCTTTGCCTCGCGTTCTTTTTGCATCACGATGGTCTGGGCGATAGCGCGGACCGCTTTTTTTACTTCCCCAAGGCCAATCATCGAATCCAAATCGGCAAGTATTTCATCGACCGTGCGCTTTTTATTTTTCAGCGGCACGTCGGTTTCCAGAATCGTCTTGTAGTCATCGTCGGAAAGGGAATCCTGTTTGCCGAGCCGCTCCTCCTGGTTTTTTTCGATGGCGGGAACAATGTCATTTTCGATAAGCCAGCCGTTTTTATGCTCGCACCGGGGATCGTGGCGGCGTTCCTGGATGTAGGAAGTAAAAACACTGTCCATGGCAGGATCAAAAACATAGCCCTTTTCCCGCAGTTTTTTTTCAAGAATCCGCGAAAGGTCTTCGGTGGCGGGGTCGGGAAATTCAAAAAACCTGCTGACCCGTTGTTTGTCTTCGGGGTAGTTTTTGAAAAATTCGTCAAAGGGGGCGCCCAGCCCCAAAAGTATGGCAATGCAATTTTGCCGCGCCTTGCTTAACGCCAAAAGAAGCTCGTGGAGAAAAGGCGCGTCCTCTGCGGCGTTGTCCACCACCAGGGCGGCGGGTTTTGTCCCGGACAGAAAATTCGCCAGGGCGAATTCGTCTTTATGCTGCCGGGACAGGGCCCGCGCGCTGATCGTGGTAACAATGTCCGATTCCAGGCACTTCGCTTTTTTTAGCTCCTTAACAAAACTTGCCGCCACAAGCGTTTTTCCCGTGCCGGTATTCCCCCGGAAGACAAAGATGCCGGCCTTCGCCTCGATAACAATGCCGCCTTTTTCCGCTTTCTTCCGCTGAAAGGTGATGCTTTTTTGTATCTGCTCCAGTTCCGCGCGGACGCCCTCAAGACCGATGTAGTCTGAGGCGGGAGGGGGCGCTTGTTTTGCCGCCGCGTTTTCCGGGACGCTTTGCCCTGCCGTCGCCGTTGCCGTGGATACCTCTGTTGTTGCCGTCGTTACCGGTCCGGCGGCCTCCGGCAGGGATTTACCGCAGAAACGGCAGAATTTGGCGGCAGGGCGGTTTTCCCGCAAGCAGGACGGGCAGGAGCAGGAAGCCTGCGGTTTCGCCGCTTCCTGCCGGAAGGTCTGCGGCTGCTGGCCGGTTTGTTCCATGTCGTTCTCCCTCACCCGTAGTTTTTCGCTTCCTGGTAATCCGCGTCCGCCTTGTCCTGCATACCCAGGGCTCTGTAGGCATTGCCACGGCCGTTAAAATAAACGGCCTTTTTTTCCATATCTATCGCCAGAGAGTAGAAAGCTATGGCTTCTTCGCAAAAATTTTGTTCCGCCAGTGTGTGCCCGATGCAGGACTGGTAATCGGCATAACTTTCATCCAGCCCTTCCATATTGTCGGGCTTGATAAACCACAAAATACGCCGGGCGGTTTCCCAGTCGTTTTTATCAAAAAAGGGCCTCCATGCGGCATTGACCAGCTGGTTTTTTTCTTTTACCCTGCTTTGTTTTTTAAGGCTGTTTATTGCCTGCCATAGCTTGTTTTCGTTTAACTGTTCAAACAGGAATTGAGTATCCCCCTGCAAAAACCGGGTAAAATACGCCCACTTGTCTTTGGCGGACAGCTTGATTTGCAGGCAGCCCAGCGCGTGGAGCCACAGGTCCAGATTGCGGCCGGTCAGGTTTTCTATCCACGCGGGCAGATCCCCGCAGCGGCGCTCAATAAAGAGCAGCGCCCGGTCCCGCAAATGCTCCGGCAGGTTGTAGATCCAATCGATTTCCCGCAATTCATATTCGTTGTTGATCCCGTCCTGGAATGGCTTTATCACGTTGCCTTTTAACGCAACGGCAATGCGGGAAACCAGCCTGAAATTTCCGGGAACCGCTTTTACCACATCCCACACTTTGGCGGCAATACCCGCCTGGACCGCGGTTTCAAGGTACGCATACAGTCCGAGTTTCTCGTTTCGCAGATAAGGAATTAACGTATCCGGGGCGGTTTCCAAAAGGAATGCCATGTCCTGCAATGAGGCGATTTTCTCGCCGTTGCCAAGGTCAAAGGGAAGGCCGGGGCAGAGCGTGTAGGCAGCAAAAACCAGCCCCTCGTCCTGGCGGTCCGCGCCGCAGGTTTCGATGATGTCGAGTATCTTTTTCGCCAATTCCAGATCGATGGGGATAAGCCAGGCAATAAGCTTTCCATGGAAAACCAGTGTCTTGCCTTCTTCCCGGTGAGCCAGCAGGGCGCGGGCGGCTGAGCTGTATTCATTATGCCTCTGCCCGGCGATCTCAAGAGGCGGAAAATCCTGCGCGGTGTCCCGGGAAGGCTGTATCCCGCTGTCTTTTAACGCGACCAGAATATGCAGGGGCAGTTTAAAATCTTCGGGGACCGCCTGCACCAGTTCCCGCAGTTTTGCGGCAAATTCGCCCAGGCCGACAGCCTCAAGATATGCGTAAAGGCCGCGTTTCCCGTCCCGCAAATAGGGGGTTACCGCGCCGGAGTCGGTTTCCAAAAGGGACGCCATGTCCTGCAACGAGGCGATTTTTTTGCCGCTGCCAACGTCAAAGGGCAGGCTGGGGCAGAGCTTATAGGCAACAAAAACCAGCCCCTCGTCCAGACGGTTACCCGCGCTGTAGGTTTCAATAATTTCCTGAATATTTTCCGCTACTTCCTGATGGAAGCGGATAAGCCAGGCGACGAGTTTGCCCTTGAAGACCAGGGCTTTGCCGTCCTCCCGGTGATCCAGCAGGGCGCGGGCGACGGACATATAGTCATAATATTTTTCCCCGGCGATTTCAAAAGGCGGCAAATCCCGCGCCGCTTCGGAAAATACTTTGACATCCTCCCCGGCCAAAAAGCGGCTCACTTCTTTGTGCCCCCAGCGTTTTTCATGACGCGGCGTCAGAAGCCCCTGGATAAGCGTCTGCATACGCTTGCCCAACTGCGGCGCGCGAGACAGAAGCAGGCCGGCGGTCTTGCCCTGGATGGTGGCAAGGACAATTTGGCCCTCGTTCAGGGGCTCGCCTTTTTCGTTGACAAAGGGTTCTTCCCCGGTGAGCAGCACCCAGAGGGTTATCCCCAGGGCGTAGTAATCCACCTCCGGCCCGATGACGCCGGAAGATGTCTCCGGCGCGGCGTAACCCGCGGTATGCGCCCCCCCGGCTCTAGTAAGATGCTTGCTCATGCCCTGGTCCGCTTCGAAAATGGATGCGATGCCGAAATCGCCTACCAGGATGTCGCCGCCGCCGGCGTTTTTGTAGAAAAGATTCCCCGGCTTTATGTCGCGGTGGATAATGCCGTTTTTGTGGCAAATATCAAAGGCGTTTATGGTTTCTTTGACGATTTGCAGGGCGGTTTCTTCGGAAACCGGAAGGTATTTATAGGATCCGTCGGTTTTTTTGTCGTCCAACGAGCCGCCCTCGGCGTATTCAAGGATGATGAAAGACCGTTCCTTGTGTTTGCCGCTGTCAAGATACGATACAATGTCGGGATGCCCGCCGCTGAAAGAAAACAATTTTTCCAGGATTTCCGGGTCGGGGCTGCGGGTATAATAGTATTTCAGCGCATAGTTTTGATTGTCTTTGACACAGAGGTAAATTTCCGCCTCGCCGCCCTGGGCGGACAGGAATTTCTGTACCACATATCCCTGTACGATTTCTCCGATTTGCAAAAGGCCGCTGGTCCCCACATCCGCGCTGTTCTGCTCTTTCGCTGGTTCCTCAATCACCTCTGTCGCGTTAGCCAGTATCTGTGTTTCCATCTTCGTTCCTTTTCATTCGCCGTTTATGCGCTGAAAATCGGCGCCCGCTGCCCGCGCGTTACCGCCCCCAGCCTCCCGCCGCGCCGCCTCTATCGCTGTCCAGCGCCGTGTTTTCCCCGGCGGTGGAGTCGCGTGTTTTTTGGTCATCTTCGGAAATATACATATAAACCGCGTGGCCGCCCTGGCCCGCCCGATTCTGCTGTTCCTCAGGAGCATTAGAACCGTAAATAACGCCGCCGCTTTTAGTGAATGTGCCGCCGGTACTCATATTCCCATGTACGCCGGCGCCGTGATTAGCGGCATTCCCGCCGATACTGCCGCCATACATGGCAAAGGTCCCGCCGGCCCTGACGCTCACCCCGCCGCCGTTACCATCGGAAGAGTTTCCGCTGATACTGCCGTCATTCATGGTAAAGGTACCGCCGTCCACATACACCCCGCCGCCGTAAGAATCAGAGCCCGAGGATGCGTTATCGCCGATAGTTCCGCCATTCATGGTGAAGGCACCGGTTTCGTCGATATATACTCCGCCTCCCAATTTCGCGGCGTTGCCGCCGATAGTCCCGCCGTTCATGGTGAAGGTACCGGTAACCACCCGTACTCCGCCGCCGGTACTCACGGTATTATCGCCAAGATCAGAAGAACGTGTGTTGTTTCTCATTTCGCCGCCGTTCATAATAAACGCGCCGCCATCCACTACAACGAGGGCATTATTCTTTCCGTTTCGCAGCCCGGACAAAACCACGCCGTCTTCCAGCGTCAAGGCAGCCCCCGCCCCGACGGTAAAGAGCGGCGAGTCAGCGCGTTCGTTTGTATAGGTTATAATGTCCTGTTCTTCCCCTGCGGCCTTCAGGGATACGGTCACCTGCCTGTCCCCGTAATCAAGCCGTATATTTGAAACTTTTTGGTTCTTTCCCGGAACGACGCTGTAAACGCCGCCGTCCTCCGCGTTCTCCGCGATCCAGTTCATGGTTTCGGGCAGATCCATATATCCCAGGTACGCGCTTCCCTCATAGAGTCCGGGAAGTGTCCGGCCGCCGAAGATCGCGGGAACCGGCGCGGGCGCGGCCGAAAGCAAATCCGCGCTGACATACCCCTGGACGCCGTCATGTTCCACAGGGAGCCAGCCGTTATCCGCATCGCCGGTAACGGTAAGGACGTCGCCTTTACTGAGGATTTTCAGCGCATTGGCGCCGGTTGAGGGGCCTTCGCGGAAATTGGCGGAATCGGCGCTGACGACTGCCCGTACAACGGCCGGTTCGGCGCTTTCGTTTCCGGCCTTCTCTTTGCCGTTAATAAATGCAAGAATGTCGTCCCAGGGTTTCCATTTTTTCGTATAAGCCAGCTCATCCAGGGTCAACGATTTGCCGTCATCCGAAAGGCTTGCGACGAGGATCTGCGGCTCTTCGGAGGCTGTTACCCACTCTCCGGTTTCGCTCATTCCCCCGGTAATGGTAAAGGTTACTTCTTTGCCGTTTTCGGCGTTTTCAATCTGTAATGTGCCTGTGTTTGTCTCAACAAAAGATCCCGTCTCTTTCGTCGAAAACGTAAAGTCATCACCGGAAATGGTGATTCTCATCATGTT
>JAIRRR010000123.1 GCA_031255875.1 Treponema sp. | reverse complement strand
GCTGGGCGATAAAGCTGCCTTTGAGCATTTAATGGCTGCCGGCAGCCTGCCCTATCCTGAACACATACAGAAAGCCGCGAGGGAGGCCCTGGTCCGTCTCAAATGGTAAGAAAAATTTCTAAAATCCCCCCTCTTTTCTTTGCCGTATCGGGCGCCGTCTGCCTTTACTATCTTCCGCCCATCCTTACGGGGCGGGGCCTCCCCTGGGCCGTGCCCTTGCTGGCCGCAGCCGCCCTGCTTACGGCCCTTATCTCCTTTTGCCGGGCCCTGGGCTCGCTTCCCGCCGCCTGCATAGGGGCCGGTGCGCGGCGGCTGTCCGGAAGATTCGCGGTCTGCCTCGGTTTCCTGGGGGCCGGCCTCTTTCTGGGGGCCGGCGCCCGCATTGCCGCCTCGGCCGGGACGAGGCTGGGCCTGGCCGGGGAGCGGATCGCCGGTATCGCGGGAAAGCTCAGCGAGGACCCCCGGCTGGTCGCGGACGGCCGGGGCATGGGGAAGATCGAGCTGGAATACGTCCGGGGGAAAGGCGGCCTGCGCGTTTCGGCCCGGGGGGGTGTCGCGGTTTTCTTCCCGGACGAGGCGCTTGCGGGACTCAGATCCTTCGGCAGGGGGAGCGGGATCTATGTTGAAGGGGATCTGCTGGGGGGAAGGGAAGGGCCGCTTTTCCGCGCCCGGGCCGTGCATATAACGGAGGAGGCCCCGGCCCTGGAACGATTCCGGACGACGCTGCGCTTGAAACTGGCGGAAAAGTTTTCGCGCCGTAAATGGGGCGGCCTCTCCATGGCCCTGCTTTTGGGCATGAGGGACAATCTTGACACGCAGCTCGCCCAATCCTATAAGAACGCCGGCTGCGCCCATGTGCTGGCCCTTTCGGGAATGCACCTGGCGATTGTTTCCGCGATCCTGGCCTTTTTCCTGAGAAAGCCCCTGGGCCTCAGGGCCGCCGCGGTGACCGGGGCGCTGTTTATCATCGCCTATGTTTTCCTTGTGGGGGTCCAGCCCTCCCTGGCCCGCTCGGCGATCATGTACATCCTGGGCGCCCTGTCGCTGCTCGGGGCCTTCCCCAGGAAGGCGTCCTTTCTACTTGCCTCGGCCTTTTTGCTCCAGCTCCTCATCTGGCCTTCTTCCGGGGATTCCCTTTCCTTCATCCTCTCCTATCTGGCTCTGGCGGGCATTCTTTTTACCGGCGAGGCTCTTCACGGCTTGTTCAGGGGCGCGCTGCCCGAACTGCTGTCGCAGCCCCTTTCCGCGTCGATAGGCGCGTTCGCCGCCACCTCTCCGGTGACCGCCGCTTTCTTCGGGCTTGTCCAGGTTTCGGGCGTTTTCGCCGGGCTGGTAATCGTGCCGCTTACCACGCTTTTTATGCTTGCGAGCATGGCCGAACCCTTCCTGTCTCTGGTCCCGGTCCTGGGGGAAGCCGCTGACCGGGCGCTGTCCCTGCTTTACCTGGCCCTGGAAAGCCTTGTGGGAGCCGCCGCCCGCATACCCCCGCTCCGGATATCGGCCGCCCTGCCGGTGATTTTCCTGTCGGCCCTGGCCGCCTGCGCGGCGCATTTGCTCGGCAGCCGCCTTGCCGCCCGGAGAAACAGGCTTGATCCCTTTTCTTAACTACGACTCCCCCCGGGATCTAAGGCAGTTTCTGGAAAGCCGCAAGCTCGGGATGAGGAAGATGTACGGCCAGAATTTTCTGATCAACGGCGATGCCCGCAGGAGGCTCCTGGACGCCCTGGAGGCGGGGAGGGGGGACGCGGTTTGGGAAATAGGGCCGGGCATAGGGGCCATGACTGCGGGGCTTCTGGAAAGGGGGGCGCTGGTTACGGCTTTCGAGATTGACAGGGGTTTTTGCGCGGTCTTAAGGGAATTTTTCGGCGCATACCCGGGTTTCACGCTGATCGAGGGGGACGCCCTTAAAACCTGGCCGGAAAGCCGCGAGGCCGGGGATTACCTTTTCGGGAATTTGCCGTATAATGCAGGGGCCGCCCTGCTTGCGGATTTTATCGAGCGGAAAAAATATTTTAAGCGGATGGTAGTTACTGTGCAGAAAGAGGTCGCCCGGCGCATGGCCGCGAAACCGGGATCAAAGGACTATTCCTCCTTTTCGCTGCTCTGCGCCTCGTCGTACCGCGTCACCCTTCTCCCGGTATTAAAGGGGGCCTCTTTTTACCCCGAGCCCCGGGTGGATTCCCAGGGGGTAAGGCTCGATCTTGTTCCCGGCGGGGAAGCCGTCCCGTATCCCGGCTGTTTTTTCCCCCTGGTGCGCCGCCTCTTTTCCTCGCGCAGGAAGACGCTCAGGAACACCCTGAAAACTTTTATCGAGGAATCCGGCGTCCGGGCCGCGGCGGGGGCCTCCGCGCGGGAGATTGCCGAAGAGGCGCTGGCGTCGGCCGGGATAAACGGCGGGGAAAGGCCGGAGCGCTTCGGCGCGGGGGAGCTGGGCGCCCTGGCCGGGGCGCTGGAAAGGCTGCTTGGAACGGGGAATCGCCGTGGCGGCTGAGGGCATCGCCTCCGCGATTGCGTCTGTCAGGGAGCGTATCGACGCCGCCTGCGCGCGTTCCGGCAGAAAAACAGAGGAAGTGCGCCTTATGGGCGTGTCCAAGTTCCACCCGGCCGGGGCGGTCGAGGCGGCGTGGAAAGCCGGGCTCGGCCTTTTCGGGGAAAGCCGCGTCCAGGAAGCCGCCGCGAAATTCCCGGACCTGGGCGCTTTCAGGGCAGGCCATCCCGGGGCGGAGCTCCACATGATAGGATCGCTCCAGCGGAACAAGGCGAAGGCCGCCGTTTCCCTCTTCGACTGCGTCCAGTCTGTTGACCGGGACGAGCTCATCGCCGAACTGGGGAAATCCGCCCGGGCCCGGGCTGCGCAGGGCCTTTCCCCCCTGGGAGTGCTCCTGGAACTCAACGCGGGCGAGGAAACAAAGTCCGGTTACCGCGACGAAGACGCGCTTTTACACGGCGCGGAAAAGCTGCTCGCCACGCCGGGCCTTGCGGCGCGCGGGCTCATGATCATGGCGCCTTTAACGGGCGGCCTTGCCGCGGTACGCCGCGCCTTCCGTTCCCTGAACGCGCTCCAGGGCAGGCTCATGGCCCGCTTCCCGGAAGCGGACTGGTCCTGCCTTTCCATGGGCATGTCCGGGGATTTCGAGACCGCCATCGAAGAGGGTTCCACCCTGGTCAGAATCGGCACCGCTATTTTCGGGGGGCGCGGGAAATGAAGTCTTCTTTTAAAAAGCGGTTTCTGTTTTTCTGCTTTGCCCTCTTTATGTTTTCCGCCTTTAACGCTTACTCCCAGACAGATACGGAAAACATCAGGATTACAACCCTGGCGGTAACCCCGGCCCCGAAACCGAAAACGGAATTTCCCCAATGGGCGCTCGACTTGCGCCGCTTTGACATCATCATGTTCGGTTCGTTCCCGTTTACGTACTGGTTTGCCTCCACGGGGATGGATCTGTACCGGAGTTCCCAGCATGGCTGGGATACCCGCTACGCCCCCTGGCCGGTCAAGTCGGCAGGGGCGATCAACATGACCAAGGACGAGTACAAGATAACCCTCGCCTGCGCCATAGGCGGATCGATACTGGCGGCCCTGGTGGATCATATTATTGTCAGGGTAAAACGGAACAGGGCGGCCCGGGACGCGGCCCGCCTGGCCCCGGGGGAGGCCATTATCACCCGTACCCCGATGCCTGCCGGGGCCGGCGGGGAGGCCGGAGGAGACGGCGCTCCGGACAGCCCTGCCGGCGGGGAGGCCGGGGGAGACGGCGCTCCGGACAGCCCCGCCAATGGCGAAGCCGGCGCGGGCAACGGCGTTTCCGAAGCTGCCCCGGCGGGGGCGCCCTGAATGCAAAACTATTCGGGGCCCGTGCCCTGCGGCGTTCCCGGAGATCTGCGGCTCGACCGTTACATTGCCGAATACCTCCGCCTGTTTTCCCGTTCCCAGATCAAGGCAAAGAAACTCAGGGCGGCGGTAAACGGGAAAGAGGCCAAGGTTTCCCGCCTTGTAAAACCCGGCGATTTTCTGGAACTGGCCTGGCCCGATCCCGAACCGGAGATACTCCTGCCCGAGGATATCCCCCTTGACATAATTTACGAAGATTCCCGGGTGGTAGTGGTGAACAAGGCCCAGGGCATGGTGGTCCACCCGGGCGCGGGGAACCATTCCGGCACCCTGGCAAACGCCCTGCTCGGAAGGCGGCTGAGGCAGGGCCGGAAGGCGGAAGAAACGCGGGAGCACGGGCCTTTCCTGAACAGGCGGCTGGGGATCGCGCACCGCCTGGACAAGGATACATCCGGGGTAATAATCGCCGCTTATGACGACGAGGCCCTGGCCTTCCTGTCCGCGCAGTTCAAGGAGAGGCAGGCAAGGAAGATATATGCCGCAGTCGTGCGGGGTTCGCCCCCGGAACCCCGGGGGAAAATAGACGCGCGCATAGCCAGGGACAGCCGGGACAGGAAACGCTTCGCCGTATCGGCGGGCGGGGGCAGGAGCGCCCTTACCCATTACAAAGTTGTCAGGGAGCTGGGGGGGTATTCGCTGCTGCTGCTCAAGCCCCGCACCGGGAGGACGCACCAGATCAGGGTTCACCTTAAATACCTGGGCTGCCCGATACTCGGGGACCCGGTCTACGGACGCGGCGACGCCCGCTTTCCCGGCGCGACTCTGATGCTGCACGCGAAAAGCCTGTCCGTCGCCGTCCCCGGCCCGCTGCCGGAAACGCCGCCGCTCCGCACGTTCAGCGCCCCTCTCCCGCCGCGTTTCACCGCCTTCCTGCGCGGCTTCCGCTGACGCGGTCATTCGGACAGCGTAAAGCTGTTCCTGGCCTCCATCTCCAGCGCGGAAATACTGTAGGACCGGTAGCCGTCCGCGCTAAAAATATACTGCCGGTAATCGGTCCGCCCCGGCGTTCCGGCAACCCCGCCGTGCTCCAGGCTGTTGCCGAATTTGAAGTGCCGCACGGACAAAATGTCGAAGGCCGCCCTGCCGTCCGCGTCCGTTTGCCGCGTCTGGCTGTAGCCGTCCTCCGCCGTTGCCAGCCTGACGCTCGTATTGGCAACCGGCTTTCCGTCGCCGTTCGTGAACCGGTAGGTTTTCCGCTCGCCGTAGAACATCTCCATCTTGCCGGTACCGCCAAAGAAAGCCGGCGTCATTTCCTCTTCGGTGATGCCGACAAGCCTTGTGTCGATCATGCGGTTTTCCAGGGTGTTCCAGTACCAGAAACCTATGCGGACCGGCGCGAAAAAGTGGTCGTTATCGTGGTTGATTTTTTCAAGGGTGGTGCGGTAGAAGCGGACTCCGCTGGAGATGCCGTAGCCTTCGCCTATCACGACGTGGTTGACGTTGCTCAGGAGGCGGTTGTCCTCAAAAATCAGGGCGGAGGGAATTGCTTCGGAGGTCCAG
>JAIRRR010000221.1 GCA_031255875.1 Treponema sp. | reverse complement strand
GATACGGGCCGTGTTTCTATCTTTACCGTGTCTCCGCCGGAATAAATCCCGTTGACTGCATACATAAATTACCCCGCAACCGCAAAATAGCTTTACGCCCGCTTTTTATAAGATAGTGCTCCCGGGCCTTTAAGGCAACAGTTCGCGCGTAATAATCGCCTCGCCGAACTGGGCCCGGAGGCAGGCTTCTATCTCTTCCCGCGTGTGAAGGGCGCCCTTCCCCATGCCGGGGCAGGACAGGGCGGTGTTTTCCCAGATCTCCGGGGATTCCAGCACGGACGGCCAGAACGGGAAGCTCCGGCACTGCCGGGGCCGGGCCTTGTACACGGAGCAGCCTCCGTCCGCGCCGCCGTTGCAGCCGCCTTTCCAGAAGACGCAGTCGTAGTTTGATCTTTCCCGCAAAGACAGCCGGGAAATTTCCCCCGGCGCCCCGATCCAGCGGCAGTACACGGCGATAAATTCGCTGTTTTTCATCTCGAGTTCGTTTGAAAGGGCGTCAAGATCGGGGCGGGAGAGGAACACGAAGCCGCTCTCGTGACGGCAGCAGGCCGAACAGCGGGCGCAGGAAAACCGGAGCCCGTCTTTGTAAAAGGGCTTTTTTTGAAGGCTGTCCGGCATTAGCCTGTCCTGCGCGACACGGGGTTAAATTCTCCGCAAAAGTTCAATAGGGGGGATTTTCCCCGCCCGGCGGGCGGGGAACCAGGACGCCGCCAGGGAACAGAGCAGCGTAAATATCCCGATAAGGGCGGCGGTTTTCCAGTTTATAACGATGGGGATCGTTTCCAGATAGTACCCGCTGTCGAGTATCCTCACTTCCCCGCCGTGAAAGGCCGATGAAAAGAAGCTGAGAAGGGCTTCCAGGCCGCGTATAAGCTGGTTGACAAAAACTCCGATGAGAAGCCCCAGCGCGCTTCCCAGGATTACGCCGGCAAGGCCGGTAAGAAAACCCGCGCAGAGGAAGACGCGGCTTGTCGCGGCAGGGCTTGCCCCGGCGGCCTTGAGGACCGCGATGTCCTGGCGGCGCTCGATGACCAGCATGCCGGTAGCCGAGGATACATTTACCGCCGCTACCAGTACGATCAGCGCCATGATGAAAAGCAGGAGCTGGCGGGTGGATTCATAGGAGCTGTACTGGGAGCGTTGCAAGTCCTTCCAGGTATAGACCCCGTAGCCCGGCCCCAGCTCCCGGGCTATGATCCCGGCAGTCTTTTCGGCCTCGCGGTAGGGATCGTCGATCTTGAGCACGAGGCAGTCCCGGGAAAGGGCCGGGTCCAGGATACGCCCGCCCCCCGGATAGCTCAGAATGCACCACAGGGCGTCAAGTTCCCGGTAGCCGGAAGATACTATGCCTTTGACCCTGAAAGGGACGGTACGGGGCATATTCTGCCCGGAAGCGCCGAGCTGGACGCTCATAATGTAAATGTTCTTCCCGATTTCCGCGCCGACAATGCGGGCCAGTTCCTCCCCCAGAAGGGCTTCGTTGTCCCCTTCCAGATCCGCGCTGCCCTCCGCGATCTTGAGGAATTTCCGGCTCCCGCTGTCGGCCCAGAAGGAGCTGTCTATCGCCCATACCGTGGTCCCCGCCTTGCCCGCAGCCCCCATGACAATGGCAAGGCCGGAGCGTTCCCGCCATGCCCCCCGGATGCCGGGTATTTCCGGCAGCGCGGGCGGCCCTTCCCCGCCTGAATCCCGGTGGCCGTACACCTGGATATGGCCGGTGCCAAGCTCCAGGTAGCGGTCGGTGATTCCCCGTATCATGCCGTCCGCGACGATAAGGGTAACCATGATGGGGACAAGGGACAGGGCTATTCCCGCAGCGGCCCCCCTGAGGTAACGGCCTCCCTCCCGGGCCCTTCCCCAAAGATAGCGGACGGCGATGAAGAATTCGCTGGAAAGACTCACACCAGCACGCCCCGGTCCAGGGTATAACGCGCCGACGCCCGGCCCGCTACCCTTTCGTCATGGGTCACCACGATAAGGGTCTTCCCCCATTTCCCGGCCCCCGAATAGAGGAGTTCGGCAACGGAATCGCTGTTTGCCGGATCGAGGTTGCCGGTAGGTTCGTCGGCAAGGATCAGGTCCGGGTTGTTGATCATGGACCGGGCCACGGCCACCCGCTGGCGCTCCCCCCCGGAAAGCTGGGACGGGTAGTGGTGCAGCCGCCCCTGCATGTTTACGTCGGCAAGCAGGGCCCTTGCCCTTTCCAGCGCGTCTTTCTTCTTCATGCCCGCCATGTAGCCCGGGATCATCACGTTTTCCAGGGCGGTAAAGTCCTTGAGGAGGTAGTGAAACTGAAAGACAAATCCTATGCGGTCCCGCCGGTAAGCGGTAAGCGCGTTTTCGGAAAGCCCCGCTATCTCGCTCCCGGCAACTTTTACGGAACCGGAATCCGCGCGGTCCAAGCCGCCCAGGATATTGAGGAAGGTGCTCTTGCCGCTCCCGCTCTGGCCGTTAATGGCCACCGTCGTCCCTGCGGCAACGATCAGGGTAATGCCCCTGAGGATGGCAAGGGTTTCCGCGCCCGAGGGGAAGGTTTTGACAATATCCCTGACTTCAATCAAGGCGGGCGCGCCAGCCGTGTCACTCATAGCGCAGAACCTCCGCCGGCCTTGCCCCGGAAACCCTGCCCGACGCGAACCAGGCCGCGAGCAGGGCGGAAAAAAATCCGAATAAAAAGATGAGGGCTACTTCCTGCGGGATGACGCGGGAGGGGATCTCCTTGATGTAAAAAATCGCCGGGGAGAATACGGCGAAGCCTTCGGCGCCCGAAACGCCGAAAAGCGAGAGAACCAGGTTGACCAGATCAATTACGGCGTTGACCAGGGTCTCGAGGGCATCGAAAAAGGCCGCGATATGGGACGAGATGAGAAGCCCCAGGGATGTCCCCAGAGCCGCGCCGGAAAGCCCGATGACAAAGCCGTCCCAGACAAAGATGAGCCTTACCGCGGCATCCGTAGCGCCCATGGCCCGCAGCAGGCCGATCTCCTCCCGCCTTTCCAGGACGGACCTGCGCTGGGCCTGGAAGATATTAAGCCCCACCACGATGAAGATAAGCCCGACCAGAATAAACATCATCAGTTTCTCCGTCCTGAGCGCCCCGTAGAACGCCCGGTTATAGTCCCGCCAGGGCTTCGGCGCTTCCACAGCCCCTGCGGCGCTGAGTGCGGCGTATTCGGGAAGGCGGAGTATCTGTTCCAGAACCCGGCCGTCCTGCCAGCGGCTTTTAAGTTTGATACCCAGGGAGAGCCTGTCCTGCTCCCCGGAGAGCGCGGCCCCGGCATCGATGCTGACGAATGCCCAGCCCAAGTCGTATTCGTAAAAACCCGAACGGAACACGCCTGTCACGGTAAAGAGGGAATCCGCCGCAGGCTCCCC
>JAIRRR010000314.1 GCA_031255875.1 Treponema sp. | reverse complement strand
TCGGTAACGCCGGTGCTGCTCCTCACCCAGACCATGCCTACCATAGCCATAGCGCCGCTTCTGGTGCTGTGGATGGGCTACGGCGCGGCGCCGAAAATCGCCCTGGTGTTCCTTACCTGTTTTTTCCCGCTTACCGTCGCCCTTCTGGGGGGGCTTTCCCAGGCGGACCGTGACGCGGTAAAACTGCTGCAATCCATGGGCGCGCGGAAGGCCCAGGTTTACCGGTACATCAAGCTCCCCCAGGCCGTCCCGGCCTTTTTCTCCGGGCTGAGAATATCGGCCTCCTACGCGATTGTCGGGGCCCTTATCTCCGAATGGCTCGGCGGGAAGGCGGGGCTGGGAGTCTACATGACAAGGGTGCGCAAATCCTACTCTTTCGACAGGATGTTCGCGGTAATCCTCCTTACATCGGCCCTGAGCCTGTGCCTGATGAAGCTGGTGTCGTTTCTTGAAACGCTGGCGACGCCCTGGAACCGGCGCGGCGGAGCCAAGGGAAATCCCGGAAATCCCGGCCGGGCCCCCGGAGGTTTCGGCTATAAGCCGCCGGAAAAAATCGCGGATTCATAACAGCAGAGTACAAGGAGTGTTAAAAATGAAGAAAATTGAAGTAGTTGCGCTGGTAATAGCGGCGGCGCTGGGGGCGGCGGTCCTGCCGGGCTGCGGCGGGAAGCGTGACGCGGAAACCGTCCGCGTCGTGCTGGACTGGACGCCGAACACGAACCATACGGGGCTTTACGTTGCCCTGGAAAAAGGGTACTTTGCGGAGGCGGGGATAGAGCGGGTAGAAATAATGCAGCCGCCCGAGGACGGCGCCCTGGTACTTCTCGCTGCGGGGAACGCGGAATTCGGCGTGGAATTCCAGGAAACCATGGCCCCGGCACTTGCGCGGGAGGATCCCCTGCCGGTGCTCGCCGTGGCGGCCATAGTCAGCCACAACACAAGCGGCATAATGTCCCTGGCCAGGGCCGGCATAAACCGCCCGCGCGACCTTGAAAACAAACGCTACGCGTCCTGGGAAACGCCGCTTGTGACGGCGGTAATCAGGGACATCGTGGAAAACGACGGCGGCGATTTTTCAAAGGTAACGATGATCCCCAACTTTGCCACCGACGCCTTTTCCGCACTGGAAACCGATGTGGACGCCGTCTGGATCTACTACGGCTGGGACGGCGTCGCCGCAGAACTGCGCGGGAAGGACATCAACTACATCGACCTGGGGCGCGTCAATCCGGCCTTCGATTTCTATACGCCGGTGCTCGCGGCTAACAGTAATTATGCGGAGAAGAACCCTCAAAAAGTAAAACAGTTTCTCGCCGCCGTAAGCCGGGGCTATGAATTCGCCATCGAAAACCCCCGGGAGGCTGCGGAAATGCTGCTGAAGCACGCGCCGGAGCTGGACCGGGACCTGGTCATGGCGAGCCAGGCGTACCTTTCCGGGCGCTACCGTGACGAAGGGCTTCCCTGGGGCCGCTTTGACCGCGCGCGCTGGAATTCCTTTTACGGGTGGATGTTCGAACAGGGCCTTCTTGAGCGGGACATACGCGGCGCGGGCTTTACCAACGATTATCTGCCCTAGGGAAAGGCCGTGCTTTTTTCCTGCCGGGGCATTACCAAATACTACCTCCGGGAGCCGGTTATTCGGGATGTGGGCGTGGAGCTTCCCGAGGGGGGCTTCATTTCCCTGCTCGGGCCTTCCGGGGTGGGAAAGACCACGCTCTTCAACATCCTCTCCGGCGTGGACCGCCCGGACGAAGGCCGGGTATTCCTTGAAGGCGAGGACATTACCGGCGTGTCGGGCCGGGTAAGCTACATGCTCCAGAAGGATCTGCTTCTGGAATTCCGCACGGTTCTGGACAACGTCATCCTTCCCCTGGTGATCCGGGGGGAAACCAAACGGAAGGCCCGCGCCAGGGCCGCCCCGTTTTTCCCGGTCTTTGGCCTTGAGGGCTGCGAAACCAAATACCCCCGCGAGCTTTCGGGCGGCATGCGGCAGCGGGCGGCTTTGCTGCGGACCTGCATGAACGCCGGGCAGCTTGCCGGAACGGAACTATGGCCGGCAGGGGAGCGCCAGGGCGGCGCGGGCTCCGGGCATGGCGGCGGGAACAAGCACAGGCCGGTCATACTTCTGGACGAGCCGTTTTCCGCCCTGGACGCCATTACCCGGCGGACCATGCAGGAATGGTACCAGGGCATAAGCCGGGACCTGGGCCTTTCCACCCTGTTTATCACCCACGACGCGGAGGAGGCGGTGGGCCTTTCCGACCGGGTCTACCTTATGACCGGCAGGCCCGGCCGTATTACCAGGGCCATCGACATACTGCCCCCGCGCCCGCGCCCCCGCTCCTTCGCCGCCTCGGGCGAGTTCGCGCGTTTCAAGGGCCTTATCCTGGACACCCTGGAGGGAATCTAGCAGCCTGCCAGCAGCCTCCGGGCGATTTGCCGGGGGTCCTTTATCGCGTGGTTTGTGCCCCCGGCGGCGCTTGCGGCAAAGGCGCCGAATAGTTACAGTAAAAAATAAATGGAACCCCTTAAAAGCGCCGTTGTCGGCCTGGGCCGTATCGCGAGCCTCCTTGAGGACGACAGCCTGCGGGAGAAGCCCTGCACCCACGCCGGCGCCATTGTTGCCGGCGGCGAATGCCGCCTTGTCGCGGGCGCCGACCTTGACCCGGACAGGCGGCGTCTTTTTGCCGAACGCTGGAAGGTCCCGGTATACGGGGACGCGGCGGCCATGCTCGCCGGGCACAGGCCGGACATCCTCCACATTGCCACGCACCCGGACAGCCACTACGGTTACTGCCGCCTCGCCGC
>JAIRRR010000207.1 GCA_031255875.1 Treponema sp. | reverse complement strand
AAAGCTTAATAGCATGGACGGCAAAGTACAAGCGCGGCGGCGCCGGCAATTCCGAGTTCGAACAAACCGTTGAAACCGGAATTCCTGGAGCTGAGCCGGGCCGTAGACCAAACCCGCGATTTTTGATACCGTCCGTTCATGCTGGATTTTAAGGACCCCTGGAGGGCCCGGATTGCCGGGGCTTTGAATCAGATACTGCGGGAGGCCGGGCTTGAAGGGACGGTCGAACCCGGGCAATTGGCGGCCGAAATCCCGCCCCAAAGCGAATTCGGGGACCTGGGCTTCCCTATGTTCGGTTTCGCGAAACTGCTCAGGAAGGGGCCGCCCCAGATAGCCGCCCTGGTGGCGGACGTCCTTGCCGCGCAGGATTCCTCCGGCGCAACGCCGCCCGCAGGGGCGGAAAAAGCCCTCGGCGCTTACAGTGCCAAAGGCCCCTACCTCAACGTATTCCTGGACCGCGCCGCAGCCGCGTCGTCGATCCTCTCCGATGCCCTGGGCAGCCCGGATTTCGGCCGCCCCGGGACCCTTGCCGGTTCCCGCGTCATGGTGGAATTTTCCAGCCCCAATACCAACAAACCCCTCCATCTGGGGCACCTCAGGAACGACGCCCTGGGGGAGAGCATCTCCCGCATACTCGCGGCCTGTGGTGCCGAAATCCGCAAGGTCTGCATCATCAACGACCGGGGAATCCACATCTGTAAATCCATGCTGGCCTACAGCGAGCACGGGGAGGGCAGGACCCCTGAGTCGGAGGGCGTCAAAAGCGATCGCTTTGTGGGCGACTGGTACGTCAGGTTCAGCCGGGACCTAAAGGACGAGGCGGAGGCGCTCGCGAGGGAGAAGGGCCTTGATAAAAAAGAAGCGGAGGCCCGGGCCCCCAGCCAGGTTCGCGCGCGGGAATTGCTCCGCAGCTGGGAAGCCGGGGATGCCGGGACGGTAAAGCTGTGGGAGCTGATGAACGGCTGGGCCGTAAAGGGTATGAAGGAAACCTACGCCCGCACCGGCGTCTCTTTTGACCAGTACTATTTTGAAAGCCAGACCTACCTTCTGGGAAAAGACGAGGTCCTCAGGGGCCTTGAAAAGGGCGTCTTTTACCGGACCGGGGACGGCGCCGTCATGGTGGATCTCAGCGCGGAAAAACTCGATCAAAAGGCCCTGCTCCGCAAGGACGGCACCTCGATCTACATTACCCAGGACATCGGCACCGCAATCCGCCGCCACCAGGACTGGCCCTTTGACCGGCTTGTCTTTGTGGTCGGTTCCGAGCAGCAGTATCATTTCCAGGCCCTCTTTTCGATCCTCAAAAAGCTGGGCTTCCCCTGGGCGGGGAATCTTTACCACCTTTCCTACGGCATGGTGAACCTTCCCGAGGGCAGGATGAAAAGCCGGGAAGGGACCGTGGTGGACGCCGATGACCTTATAGACAGCCTCCGCGACGACGCCCTGGCGGAAATCCGGGAGAAGGAGCGGGAAGAAGCGGTGGGCGCTCCCGGGGAAGTGGCGGAAAAAGTTGCCCTGGGCGCGCTGCATTACTACCTCCTCCAGGTGAGCCCCCAGAAGGACATGCTCTTTGACCCGAAGGAATCCCTCTCTTTTAACGGCAACACCGGCCCCTATCTCCAGTACATGGGCGCCCGTATCAGCGCGCTGCTGCGCAAAGCCGCAGAGGCCCCGGGCGGCAGTACTGCGGCCCCCGACTACGCCCTGCTTTCGGGCGACGCCGAGTGGGAACTGCTCAAGGCCGTCGCCGCCTACCCCGGGGCTGTTGCGGAATCGGCCGCGGCAATGGACCCCTCGCGCCTGGCCGCCTACCTCTACGGCCTTTCCCGGAGCTTCAGCCGCTTTTACCACGACTGCCCCGTACTGGGCGCGGATTCGCCGGAACTAGCCCGGGCCCGGCTCGCCCTTTCCCGGGCCGTTGAGCGCGTGCTCCGCGACGCCCTGTACCTCGTCTGCATACCGTTTCTGGAGGCCATGTAGTACAGGCCTTGACCTTTTCTCCTCCTCCGTGTTAGAGTGGCTCATTCTATCGCGTTTTGAAGGATTCTTTATGTACGCATTGGTTGAGTTCAAAGGCAGGCAGTACAAGGCCGAGAAGGGCGCCCTGCTCAAAGTTGACCGGATCGACGCCGAGCCCGGTTCCGCCCTGGAAATCGATACGGTGCTCCTCCTCTCGGAAGGGGAGGCCGGCGGGCAGGTGACGGTGGGTTCCCCCTATGTCGAGGGGGTAAAGGTTTCGGCCAAAGTGGAAGGCCACGGGAAGGACAAGAAGATCATCGTCTTCAAGTACATACCCAAGAAGGATCACCGCCGGAAGCAGGGCCACCGCCAGCAGTATTCTATGATCAAGATTGAAGATATTATCGGGGCATGATCGGGATTGACGCGGCTTTTGATAAAGCGGGCCTCCTCAGGTTCTGCGAAGTCAGGGGCCACGCCATGGCGGGGCCGGCAGGGTACGACCTGGTCTGCGCCGCCGTCTCGATCCTGACCCGCACGGCTTTCAGGGTCCTTTCCGAAAGGGAGGGGATAATTCTCCGGGGCGGCGCCCCGGAACGGGGCGTTTTCCGGATGGAAACCGAGTACCAGGATGCGGGGAGGGAATTTCTCGCCGCCTGCGGGGCTTTTTTAATGGACGGGCTCGCCTCGGTTGCCGGGATGTACCCGGAACATGTAACGCTAACCATACGCCGGGGCTGATCCCGGCTTGACGGAGGAATCAGAATGGCACGGAAACGGGGCGGCAGCGGAGCGAAAAACGGGCGGGATTCAAATCCCCAGTACCTTGGGGTAAAAGCGTCGGCCGGAACCTCGGTCAAGGCGGGGACCATCATTGTACGGCAGCGGGGTACGAAGATACACCCCGGCCCCAACGTCGGCGTCGGCGGGGATTACACGCTTTTCGCCCTGAAGGACGGCAAAGTCAGCTTTTCCCAGCGCCGGGGCCGCAAACTTGCCGGCGTCATCCCCGTAGAGGGGTAGGCTGACCGGCGCCAACGCCGTTCATGGAAAAATTCGCGGACGAGGCTCTTATCGAAGTATCCTCCGGGCACGGGGGCAACGGCTGCGTTGCCTTTAGGCGGGAGAAATTTGTCCCGAGGGGCGGCCCTTCGGGGGGCGACGGCGGCCGGGGCGGGGACCTGGTCTTCGAGGTAAGGCGGAATCTGCGGACCCTGTCCCATCTGCGCCACCGCCAGTCGTTCAGGGCCGAAAACGGCCGCGACGGGGAGGGCTCGCAGCGTTTCGGCCGCGACGGGGAGGACGCGGTGGTGCCGGTCCCGCCGGGCACGGTACTCCGGGACGCGGACACCGGGGAACTCGTCCGGGATTTCGGGGAAAAAGCCGGGCGTTTCGTGTTCCTCAAAGGGGGGAACGGCGGCTGGGGCAACACGCACTTCAAGTCCCCGGTAAACCAGGCGCCCCGGAAAGCCCTGCCCGGAAAGCCGGGCTTGACCCGGCGGCTCAGGGTGGAACTGCGGGTCATCGCGGACATAGGCCTTGTGGGCCTTCCCAACGCGGGGAAATCCTCGCTTTTGGGGAGATTCACCAACGCCCGGCCCAGGATAGCGCCCTATCCCTTTACCACGAAGATCCCGGGCCTGGGGGTGCTGACCCTGGGATCGGACGGCCGCGACGGGCGGGATATAGTGCTGGCCGATATTCCGGGGCTTATCGAGGGCGCGTCGGGAGGCGCGGGGCTCGGCCTCCGCTTCCTCAAGCATATTTCCCGCACCTCGGGCCTCCTCTTCTTAATCGACCTGGGCGACAGCGCCTATTCCAACGCTTTCGATATTGTATATAATGAACTTGAGGCTTTTTCGCCGGAACTGATCAGGAAGAAACGCATCCTCGTAGGGACCAAGACCGATCTCGAAGGGGCTGCGGAACGGCTCGGGGAGCTGCGGGAGAAATACCCGGGGGAACAGTTGTTCGGGATTTCGGTTTTTTCCGGGGACGGTGTCGGCGAGCTTGCCCGGGCCATCGGCGCGCTGGTGGACAGCATAGATTCAGAGGAGGAAGCAAGGGACCGTGAAGCTGGCGATCCTGGGGGGAAGTTTTAATCCCGTTCACCTGGGACATCTGTATCTGGCAGAATCCGCCCTGAAAATGGGGTATGATCGGCTTATCCTGGTTCCCGCCTACAGCTCCCCCTTTAAGCCCGGCGTCCGGGACACGTCGCCCCAGGACAGGCTGGATATGCTCGCGGCCTCGGCGCCTGCGGACCCGTGCTTTGCCGTTGATGACTGCGAGATTCGGCGGGAAGGCGTCTCTTACACCATCGACACGATCGCCGACATCATAGACCGCTACCGCCCCGAGGGGAAGCCCGGGCTTATCCTGGGCGACGATCTGGCGGAGGGCTTTACCGGCTGGCGCGACTACGGGAAGATCATCTCCCTTGCGGATATCATTATCGCCCGCCGCATTTCCTCGAAATCCGTTTTTTTCCCCTATCCCTGCCGGCAGCTTGACAACGCGATCTTGGACATTTCCTCCAGGGACATACGTTCCCGTATCCAGGCCGGGAAAAGCTGGCGTTATCTGCTCCCCGAAGGGGCGCGTTTTATCATCGAGGATCGCGGGCTTTACGGTTATGGGCAGGCCGCGGCAAAGCCGGCCGCCGGGGCGCGGAAAAATCCGGCGCTGCGGGCCAAAACCGCGACAAAGGCGGAGATCGCCCGGATCGAGAACGCGGTCCGCTCCCTGGTAAGCCCCTCCCGGTTTTTGCATTCCCGGGCGGTGGCCGCCCTGGCGTGGGATCTCTGCGTCCGTTTCGGCCAGGATCCGGGCCGGGGCTACCTTGCCGGGATTGCCCACGATATCGCCAAGTCGATGGGCGAGAACGAACTGAAGCGCTTTGCCAAAAAGGACGGGAAGCCGGTTTCGGCCCTGGAGCGGAAGAAGCCTTCCCTGCTCCATTCCCGGGCCGGGGCGTCGCTGCTCCGGGAATATTTCGGCATTACCGACGGCGAGGTGCTTGCGGCGGTCCGGGATCATACTGCGGGGAGTCCTTCCATGGGGCCGCTTGAAAAGATCGTCTATATTGCCGATAAGATCGAGCCTACCCGGAAGAACGAGGCGCGCCGGGGCGGCGCGGATCAGTGGCCCGGAAAGGCGTTCCGGGAAGACGGGGGCCGGGAGAGCCTGGACAGCCTTTTCGCCTCGGTATTGAAGGATACGGTGGCTTATCTCCGTTTCCGGGAACTCGACCTTTCCGAAGACACCAGGGGGCTCCTTGAGGCTGTGGCAAAGATGGAAAAGGCGGGGAATTTATGACCGGCAGGAATATCCGGCCTGCGGGCGCCTTTGACGCCAGTTCCATACTCCTCATTCTTATCGTCGTTTTCCTCGCAGGGGGGGTCGTGTTCGCCCTTACCTATTTCAGGCAGGACCCCATAGAGGAGGTCCTCTCCGGCGACCGGGTGATCAATATCCTGTTTGTCATCGAGGGCCGGGGCGAACCCCTCGCGTCTTATGTATTGATGTACTATCCCGATACCGGAAAGGCGGCGATCTTCGACGTTCCCGGATCGGTAGGGCTGATACTGAGGGGTATTGACCGGGTGGACCGGATCGCCGCGGTCTACGATCCCGATAAAATTTCCCCGTTCGAAGCCGAAGTCGAGGGCCTTCTGGGCGTTGAAATCAGCTTTTCGGCGATCATCAACACCGAGCAGCTGGGGAGGATGGTGGACCTTATCGGGGGGGTGGAAATTTTTATCCCCGCCCGGGTTGCGGTCTACGATACCGGGAACATGGTCTTTTTCCCCTCCGGCCTGACCCGCCTGGACGGGGACAAGGCCCGTTCCTACATCAATTACCAGCTTCCCGACGAAGACCCCGATCAGCTTAGTTTCCGGCGGCAGCGTTTTTTCCTCGGGCTGCTCAAGCGCCTGGGCGAGCAAAACGCGATGCTGAAAAATTCCGAGGCCGCTTCGCAGTTCCAAACCATGATCAAAACCGGCATGTCCTCCCGCATGCAGGCCCGGTTTTTCAACGAACTGGCGGCGCTGGACACCGACAGGATGAGCATTCAGACCGTGGGCGGCAATGTGCGGGAAGTTTCCGGCCAGGCGCTGCTCTTCCCCTATTACGACGGCAGCCTGATCAAGGAAATCGTGCGCCAGTCCCTGGGCTCCCTGACCCGCCGCCTTGAGGGCGACCTTACCGAGCGGGTTTTTACCGTAGAGGTACTCAACGGAACCACCACCGTCGGCCTTGCCGGGCGTACCGCCGAGCTGCTCAGGAGTTTCGGCTATGATGTAATCTCCATCGGCAACGCGGACCGCAGCGACTACTGGGATACGCAGATTATCGACCGTTCGGGGTTTCAGGACATGGCCGAGACCTTTGCGGGCATTATCCGCTGCGAGAACATTTACTTTGAATCGCAAATTTCCGACGAGCCGGTTTCGGACAGCGGGATTAATTTGCAGAATCTGGAATACAAGGCCGATTTTACCTTAATAATCGGAAGGGACTTTAATGGAAGATACGTTACAGGCGGATAGGGCGGCCCATGAGCTGGGCGGCCTGCTTCGGGACCACAACGGCAAGGACGTCGTGGTTTTGGATCTTCGGAAGTTGAATACTTGGACCGATTTTTTTATCATCGCCACGGTCACGAGCCATACCCACGTGCAGGGGCTGCTGCGGCATATCAAGGAATTCGCCCGGGAAAAAGACCTGGAAATACTCCGCAGGCCCCCCAAGGCCGGGCCCGACAACGAGTGGAATCTTGTGGATTTGGGGAACATAATCGTCCACCTGATGTCCGAACGCGCCCGCTCGTTTTACGAGCTGGAAAGACTTTGGGCATGACCCGATTGCCAAAAACCCGGGCGCGGGCTTTTGGGCGGCAAACCCGGTACGGCTGCCCTGCCTGCGGGACGGCGCTCATGCCGCCTGCGGAGCGGCCGCGTTACTCGTCAAATTCGTCGTAGTCTACGTCTTCCTCGTAGTCGTACTCCTCGTCATCCTCGTCGAAGTCGTCATCTTCGTCGTCATCGTCAAAATCGTCATCGTCAAAATCATCGTCAAAATCGTCGTCCGCGTCGTCAAAGTCGTCATCGTCTTCAATGTCGTCTTCGTCGTCATCATCGGCGAAGAAGAGAAAGGGGCGAGCCTCTGCCGTGTCGCCGCGATACAAGCCGCCCGGCAAAAGACCCGGCGAGCTGTCATAGAGCCTTCCCCCGCCCCATTCAATCGAAGCCGGTACCGGCATCAGTGCGGGCTCTCCGCCGGCGAATTCCTGAAAAGTCTGCCGATTATTCACGGATACGTGCTGAAACATACATGGTTCTCCACTTCAATAGTTATGGGGAAATCAGCCAGTACTGGTTTTCCCTGCGAGACGGCGAAATCGCCTCATTTCGCTATCTCTGTTTCTTTAGAAACATAAGGGAGATATTCGTATTCTGTCAATATGTATTATCAATTTTTTTCTATGCAGCGCTTTTTTGCGAACCCCTATTCCAGGATGCCCGGCAGGGGCTTGCAGGCTCTCCGGCCCGCCCCCGGCCCGTTGTCCGGCGGAAAAGCCGCACCCTCCGGCCTCCAAAAGGCCCCTTTACACAAAACATCTGAATCTGGTATAGTAAAGCCGGTTTTACGGGAGAGCCGGGATTGAGCCGTTGTTGTACTATTGACGCTCCGGGGAAGATCAACCTCCATCTGGAGGTAGGGGAGAGGAGGGCGGACGGATACCACGATCTGGTAAGCGTGTTTGCCAGCCTTGGCTTTGGGGATACCCTGGTTTTTAGCGTTCTTGGGGAGGGCTTTCCCAGGAATTTTACGGCGCTGGAAATAACCGGGCCTTATTCCGGGGCGGACGGCCTGTCTTCCGGGGAGAATACCGTTGTCCGGGCTGCGGCCCTTTTCCGGGAAAGGACAGGTTACGACAGGCCCGTCCGGGCATCGCTGGAAAAGCGCGTGCCTCCGGGCGGCGGGTTCGGCGGGGGTTCCTCCGACGCCGCTTCGGCCCTGCTGGCCTTGGATGCGTTGGCCGAAACCCGACTTGGCGACGGGGAGCTGGCGGAGATGGGGGAAAAGCTGGGGAGCGATGTCCCGTTTTTCCTGTCCGGGGGGGCGGCGCTGGTTACCGGGCGCGGGGAACGGGTGGAATCGCTTGAAACGCCCGATGTCCGGCTGTCGGTTGTACTGGTAAACCCGGGCTTCCCAAGCGGGACTGCGGAGGCTTTCGCGAAGCTGGACAGGTTCCGGGAAAAAAACGCGGAGGCGCGGCGCTTCCTGGGCCCGGGCTGCGGAAAGGCCGGCCCGGATTCGGGGGATGGCGGGAATTCCCCCGGCCCGAAGAAGCTGGGCGTTGAGGAGCTGGCCTTTTTTTTGAGGGAAAACCCCGCTTCCTGGCCCTACGGCAATGATTTTCTGCCTGTTCTGCGGGAGGATGAAGAGCATGGGGCGGTGTATGAGCGGATATTCCGGGAGCTGCGGGAGCTGGGCTCGGATTTTTCCGGCCTGTCCGGGTCGGGTTCAAGCTGTTTCGGCATTTTTACGGACAAAGGAGTAGCGGAAAAAGCCTATAATTCACTTTTTCGGAGCTGGAATTTTGTAAAATTGACTTTTTTTCTTGCGCACAGACCCAAACCGGTGTTAGAATATCTATATGCTTGAATAGCCGGTAGGAAAAGGAGCGTGCTATGGAAATTACTGATATTCGTGTCCGTAAAGTAGCCGGTGAGGGGAAATTAAAGGCATACGTTACGGTTACGTTTGACGACTGTTTCGTGGTCCATAATGTAAAAATTATCGAAGGAAAAAGCGGCGTGTTTATAGCCATGCCGAGCCGGAAGACCAGGGCGGGCGAGTACAAGGATGTGGCCCATCCCATCCACCCTGAATTCCGCGCCGAATTGCAGAAGCAAATTCTGGACAAGTACGACGACGGCAATGTCCAGGATGATCCTACTGTGGAGCTATAAGATGTTCGTATTTCTTGGGACGTAGGCAAGTGGTAAGCCACCGGGTTTTGGCTCCGGCACTCACAGGTTCGAACCCTGTCGTCCCAGAACGGTGACAGGGTTCGAAGGGTTCGGCCCGCCGACCAGGCGGGAGGGAAAGGCGCCACGGACGGCGCCGCCAGGGCCGGACCCCGGCCTGGAGCGAGCAGGCCGGACGCCGGCGAGCGGAAGGCGAACCCTGTCGTCCCAGAACGGTGACAGGGTTCGGAGGAGAATATTGCTGTCCCGGAACAGTAACAAGGCTGAAAGATTCGGCCCGCATCCCAGGTAGGAGTAAGTGTAATGAGTCAGGTTGTTTTTGAAGCCCAGGGGCGGACCGGCGCGGGGTCCGGCGACGCCCGCCGGGTAAGGCGCGCCGGGCGTATCCCGGCGGTTATCTACGGGCGTTCCGGCAGCGCTGTTGCCATCGATCTTAACGCGCTGGAATTTACCACAGGCGTAAAGGGAATTTCCGGCAGTACCATTGTTAAAGTCAATCTCAACGGCAAGACCGTGGACGCCTTTGTAAAGGATACCCAGCGGAATATTCTGAACGGGCAGATACTTCACGTCGATTTTTACGAAGTGGAGCCCGACAAGCTGCTGCGCGCCCGGGTTCCCGTGCATGTCGCGGGAAACCCCGTCGGGGTAAGGAACGGCGGCATATTCGAGTCGCCCCTGCATGAAATCGAGGTTGAGTGCCTTCCGGCGAATCTGCCGGAACGGATCAACGTGGATGTTTCCGCCCTGGATGTAAACCAGTCCGTCCATGTCCGCGATCTTGCGCTGGGCGACGGGGTAAAGCTGATATCCGGCGGCGATCAGGTTGTGGCGCTGGTGAAGTTCGCCAAGGCCGAGGAAGCCGCCGTTGCCGTCGAGGAAGCTGCGGCCGAGCCTGCCGCCAAAGAACCGCCCAAGGGCTAACGGCCTGTTGCGCGGGAGTCCCGATTGTTCGGCGTACCGCGAATCTTCGGCCCAGCGGGGCTTGCAGGGTGAAGAATCCCCTGATCGGCGATCTTCGGGGGTTTTAAGCGCGAAACGCGACAGGCCCCTGGTTCTCCCGGGCAAGCCCTCGTCCGCCGCGGGCGTTAATGCCCGGGCGGCCGCTTGAAATGTGGTAGTTGTATGGGGGAGCCGCTTCGGCCTTTTGAACGGGAACTGGCCCTGGGCCTGGGGGACTGGCCGCCGGGAACCCGGTTTGTCGCGGCGGTTTCCGGGGGGGCGGATTCTACCGCCATGCTCGCGGCGCTGGCGGCCCTTGCCCCGGAGCGGGGCCTGGTCCTGCGCTGTTTCCACGTGGAGCACGGCATCAGGCCGGCCGGGGAAAGCCTGGGGGACGCCGCCGGGGTGCGGGAGCTTTGCCGGAAACTCGGCATCCCCTGCAAGGCCGCGCATGTCCCCCGGGGGAAGATCGCCGGAACCGCCGCCGGACAGGGCATTGGCCTGGAAGCCGCAGCCCGGTTTTACCGCCACGCCCTTTGGAACCGGGAGGCGCGGCGTATAGGCGCGGCGCGGGTGCTTGTCGCCCATACCCGGGATGACGCCCTTGAAACCGCGCTGATGCGCGTGCTGCGCGGGGCCGGGCCGGCCGGGCTTGCCGCCATGAAGCGGGACAACGGCCGCGTCCTGCGCCCCCTCCTCGCCCTGGGCAGATCCCAGGCCCTAGAATACCTTGCCGGGCGGGGCATCCCGTTCAGGACCGATTCTACTAACGCCGACACTTCATTTTTCCGTAACCGTATACGCCTTTTGCTTGTCCCCCGGCTGGACAGCCTGTTCCCGGGCTGGAGGGCCGCCCTATCGGGCCTCGCCGAAACCCAGCGCCGCGCCGCGTCTTTTCTTGAGGTTTTCGCGGAAAGCGCGATTCCCTGGGAAAGGGATGGGGAAAGGCCCTCTTCCCTTTCCGCGCCTGAAAGCGCCTTTTTTGCCGCGCCGGAGATTGTCCGGGAAGAGGCGGTGTTTCTCGCGGCCGGGAGGATTCTTGCCGGGAAGCCTGCCGCCGGCCCGGCCCGGCTGAGGCGGGAAACGGTACGGCGTTTCTGCGCGGGCCGGGAAAAATCCGCAGACCTGGGAAAGATCCGCGCGCGTGTCGAAGGGGGCAGGGTGCGGCTCATGGCCAGGGGGGAGGACGGCGCGGAGCGGGGGTTTGCACTGTTGATTAATAGGCCGGGTGCTTATAGAATAAGCGGGATAACCGTTGAAATTCGCGCCGGGGGCGGAATTTCGGCGGGAAAGGAAGACGCGGTTTATGTCTCCCTCCCCTTGGTTCTGCGGCCCGCTTTTCCGGGCGAGTTTAAGGGGCGGGCCGGCGCTTTTACGGCGCTGCTGGCTGCGGAAGACGCCCTGGGAAAGGCCGCGCTTATCGGCCGGAGGGTGGCCGGCGCGGAATTTTTGGAGCGGAGGCCGCCGGGCGCCGTACAGGGCTTTGCGGAGGGCCGGCTTGCGATGCGTATAGACGGGAGTTTTGATGAAAAGCGATAAAAACAACAAGTTGCCGCCCAGGCCGCAGCTTTCCGGGGGCAGATCGAACAAAGTGGCGCTGGCTTTTTTCCTTGTCATGCTGGGGCTTTTTACCGCCTTCTTTTTTAGGAGGGAGGCCCCGGCAATCCAGGAAATCTCCTACTCGGCCTTTACCAACTATCTTGACCGCGACGAGGTGACGGCGGTCAAAATTCTGGACGGCAACACTATCGAGGGGACCCTGCGCGGCATGTCCGGCGATCTGGTCCACTTCAAGACTCTCATCCCCTACCAGGACCCGGCCCTGCTGCCGAGCCTCCGCGAAAAGGGCATCAGCGTTTCCGGGGCGGTTTCCGGGGTCAGCCCCTGGCGCGTTTTCCTGGAATTCCTCCCCTGGATCATCGGCTTCGGCTTTATCTGGTTCATGATGAGGAACATGCAGGGCACGGGCAACAAGGCTTTCCAGTTCGGGAAGAGCCGGGCCAAACGCTACCAGGACGAGGGGAAGAAGGTGACCTTTACCGATGTGGCGGGCCAGGAAGACGCCAAGTACGAGCTTCAGGAAGTGGTCGCCTTTCTTAAAAACCCCCAGAAATTTACCAAGATGGGCGCCCGTATCCCCAAGGGCGTGCTCCTCGTGGGCATGCCCGGAACCGGCAAGACCCTGATGGCTCGCGCTGTGGCGGGGGAGGCGGAGGTGGCCTACTTCCACATGTCGGGCTCGGATTTTGTTGAGATGTTTGTCGGCGTGGGCGCGAGCCGGGTCCGGGACCTTTTTGAGCAGGGAAGGCGCAGCGCCCCGTGCATCATCTTTATCGACGAGCTTGACGCGGTCGGCCGTACCCGGGGCGCGGGTTACGGCGGCGGGCACGACGAGCGGGAACAGACCCTGAACCAGCTCCTGGTGGAGATGGACGGCTTTGATTCCAAGGACGGGGTGATAATCCTCGCTGCCACGAACAGGCCGGACGTGCTCGATCCGGCGCTGCTCAGGCCCGGCCGTTTCGACCGGCAGGTGGTGGTGGCCATGCCCGACATCAAGGAGCGGGAGGCCATCCTCAAGATACATTCGGAAAAGATACCCCTTGCCGGCGAGGTGGATCTGGGCCGTATAGCCCGGGCGACCCCCGGGATGAGCGGCGCGGAGATCGCCAATTTGGTAAACGAGGCCGCCCTTTTCGCCGCGCGGAAGGACAAGGCCGCCGTGGAAATGCCCGATTTCGAGGAGGCCAGGGACAAAATACTGATGGGCGTAGCCCGGAAGACTCTGGTGATCTCCGAAAAAGAGCGGCGCATGACCGCTATTCACGAGGCGGGCCATGCCCTGCTTCATTATTTCCTTAAAAACGCCGATCCCCTGCATAAGGTAACCATAGTCCCCCACGGCAGGGCTTTGGGCATGGCCATGTCCCTGCCGGAAGAGGACAGCTACAGCCGCACCAGGGGCTGGATCGAGGACCGCATCGTGATCTGTTACGGCGGCTGGGTGGCGGAAAAACTCTTTTACGACGAGACTACGACGGGCACCAAGCAGGATCTTGAACAGGCCACGGACATGGCCCGCCGCATGGCCTGCGAGTGGGGTATGGCGGAGGAGCTGGGGCCGGTAACTTTCGGCCAGGAGGACGAGCCTATCTTCCTTGGAAAGGAAATTGCCCGGCACAAGGATTATTCGGAAAATACGGCGCAGCTTATCGACCGGGCGATAAAGCGTTTTCTGGACCTTGCCCGCGAAAGGGCCGAGGCTGTCCTGGGCGCGCATAGGGAAGACCTGGAAAAACTCGCGGACGCCCTGATCGCCCGGGAAACTCTGGCGGACGACGAAGTGCGCGCCCTTCTCGGCCTTCCCTCGCGGGAAGACCTCGCGGACTTACGGAGCTGACATGGTAGCGGCGCCGGGAGCGGCTGACGCATGGAAATAGAAACAGGAAGGCTGACCGCAGGCTGTGCGGGCCGGCCTTTGGCCCGGAATCGCGGGCCCGGGAAAGAAGGCAGCGCCGGAATCGCGCATTTGCCCGGGCGGGCGTGCCTGCCGGCCGTTCTTCTGGCGTGCCTTTGCCTGGCCCTGCCCGCGCAGGAGGGGCCGGAGTTGGGCGATGCGCCGGGGGGCGCGGCTGTGGCGGAGCGCTGGGCTGATTGGGCGGAGCGGGCCGTTGCCGAAGGCCGCTGGCAGGAGGCGGAGGCCGCTCTGGAACGGGCGCAGGATTTTGCGGACGAATCCTCGGACCTGTCCTTCCTTTTGGCCCTGGCGCTCAGCCGCAGGGGCCGGCCCCGGAGGGAGGTTCTGGAAGCGGCGCGCCGGGCCATCGAAACCGATCGCTGGAAAAACCGCAGCGCCGGGGAGGCCCGGCTTATCGAGGCTGCGGCCCTCAACCGCCTGCGCCTTTTCGGGGAGGCCCTGGCAAGCCTCTCACGGGTGACGGAGAGCGCCCTGGCATCCGACGCGGCCTGCCTGAGGCTTGAGGCCCTGCTCGGGGCCGGGGACACCGGGGGGTTCCGGGCGGAAATGACCCTGGTCCTGGACCGCTTCCCGGACGACGGCCGGCCGGCGCGGCTTCTCTTTAAATACGCGGCGGGCAGGCTCCCCCAGGATGCCGACCGGCTGCTTGTCGATAAGGCCCTTTCCCGGCTTGACCTTTCCCTGGAAAGCGCCCCTGATCTGGCCTTCCGGGCGGCCCCCTTTATCCGCGATACCGGGGAGGCCCGCCGCCTTGTCTCGGCCTACCGCGCCGGGGGAGGGGATGATCCGGCTGCCCTGCCTGCGGCGCTCGATCTGGGCGTTATCGGCGAGGCCCGGGCTGTCGCGGAGCTGTTCCGGCCGCAGGACGCCGCCCCGGATTCCGCGCTGGACAGGGACCTGGTACAGAGGATCTGGGGGCTTTTGCGCAATAATGAAGGGCGGGGGCTTTTTGAAAGAAACCTTTCGCGCTTTTCCGGTGTTATTAGTGAGGATAGCGATCAGGACGGGGCGGCGGAGGCCTTTGCCCTTTA
>JAIRRR010000279.1 GCA_031255875.1 Treponema sp. | reverse complement strand
CGGGTTTCCGGAAACAGTAGCCTATCCATTCCATGCCGTAGTCAAAAACAGCGCGGGAGGGGCGCTTTTTCCTTTCGGCAAAGACATCGAACAGATCGCTGCACCACAGGCGGAAGCCGCGGTTTAACTGCGCGCTGTTCCTGGCTATCCATTTTTCCTCGCCGCGCACCCCCTTGCCGACCAGGAGCAGGGAGGGGGCCGCCTTGCGGATGGCCTGGAGCAGGGTCGCCTCTTCCTGCCGCCTGAAACCGCCGATATAGCGGCCCACGATCCGCAGCTGGGGAAAGGTCTGGCGTATGTTTTTTTCGGTTTTTTTCAAAATCCGCTGCTTGCCGCCCAGGAGGTAGGCGGAAAATTCCCGCTTTTCCAGGATGGTCAGGACGCTCACCACAAAGTCGAAGGGCATATAGCGGACGGGAGTCTTGCCGGTCAGAAAGCGGGCGCCGCCCACAAGGCTTTTGGAAATGGGAATCACCAGGGATGCGTTGAGTACGTAGCTCCGGTACTCGTTGTTCCCCCTGGCCCGGAGCAGGTCCCAAAGGGAGAGGAGGACGATGTTTCCGCCGCCCCTGGAAGAAAGCAGATCGATTATGATGTCGGGGAGCTGCTCCTGGGGCACTATATCCAGCGGGACTTTGAGCAGGCTTATCCGCTCAATTGCAACCGGGCCTTTGTCCCGCCGCGCTTCCTGTCCGCCGGATCGGCCTAAAGAATCCGCTGCCGCGCTTTTCCGTGAATCCACGATTCGCTCTCCAATAAAATAATGCGTACGGCCGCCGCCGCGTACACCGCCGCAGTTTCGGCGCGCAATACCGTATTCCCCATAGACACAGGCGTAAACCCTTCCTCAGCAAAGCGGGCCGCCTCTGCGGGGGAAAATCCGCCCTCGGGCCCTGCCGCGATTGCCACCAGGCCGGGCCTGTTCCCAAGGCAGCCGTGGAATGAGCCGCCCTCGAAAGCCCCCCCGCCGGCTTCCCCAAAATCCCGCCTAATTTCCGGCTCCGGGTGAAGCAGGAGGCCCGCCGGCCGCTCATGCCGTCCCCGCAGTTCCCCCCAGAAGGCCAGCGCCCCCTCAAAGGACCGGGGCGGCTCCACCGTTGTGGCAACGGCGGACCCGCTCTGCTGCCGGGCCTCCCGCACAATGCGGCGCCACCTTTCAAGCCGCCCCGGCCTTCCGCCGCCCGTTCTTTCGGGCCTTGGCACCGAGCGGGCGCTTGCAAACGGCGCCACCGCCGCGACGCCGCCTTCGGCGGCCTGCCGGACGATCAGGTCCATCTTGGCGCCCTTGGGCAGGGCCTGGAACAGCACCAGCGGCGGAAGCGCAACGGCGTCCGGCGCCGGGGAAGGCGGCGTTTCTTCTGTCTCAAGGCGCTCGCCCAGGAGGACGCCGCCCTCTGCTGAACGGACGAGCACCCGGACGCGGGCGCCGCCCGGCTCCACGGCGTCGAATACCGCGCCGGGCCGGAGCCGCCTTACCCGGACCAGGTAGTGGTAGTCCCTGCCGGATAACCGGACAAGCTCCCCGCCGCCTTCGCCGCCGCGTACAAGCGGGGAGGGCAGCAGGAATTGCTTCATGGAATCACCGTGCCTGCCCCCGCCTGCTGCAAAGTCCGGCAGGGCCCCTAAGAGGCCAGGGCTTCATCTTCAGCCGCTTCATCCTGAAGGTCCCTGAGAGTCTTGGCGGTTTTCATCAGGGCGTTGTAAGCATCCCCCCGCAGAATATTCACCGCCTCCTGAAGCTGGACATCGTACTCCAAATCGTAGACCGGGGCTATCAGCGTCCGGTTCTGCTCGTCGCGGATCAGGCGTTTCAGGAGATTGAGATCCAGGCTGTATTCCCTGTTCAGGGCTTGGGCGAACTGATCGACCTGCGCGGGGCCGGCTTCGGGGTTCTGCTCCACAAAGCCGGGGATCCGGTTGTCGGTGATCAATTCGCCCAGTTTTTCGGAATCCTCCTCGGTAAATTCCGGGAAAAGCACTTCCCGATCCGGCGGGATGCCGATCTTGTCGATATTGACGTCGCTGGGGGTATAGTACCGGGCGGTGGTAATTTTAAAGCCGGTCCTGTCCAGGGGGTAGACCTGCTGCACCGACCCCTTGCCGAAGGACTTTTCGCCTACCAGGTACGCCCGGCCCCGGTCTTTCAGGGCGCCCGCGAGAATCTCCGACGCCGATGCCGATCCCCGGTTTATCAGCACTACAATCGGTATGTCCGGGGCGACCAGGGTATTCCTGCGGGCGTTGAACACGGAATTTTCCGAAGCTATGCGGGACTTGACCGAAACAACCACCCCGCCGTTCAGGAACAGATCGCTCACCCCCACCGCCGCCTGGAGCAGCCCGCCGTAGTTGTTCCGGAGGTCAACGATAAGGGCCCGGTAACCCTGCTCCCTGAATTTCTCAATGGCTTCCCGGGTCCGGTCTACCGTCATGGCGCTGAAGCTGATCAGCTTGACGTACCCGATATTCCCGATCATGGCCTGTTTGACCGTCGGCACCTCGATGACCTCCCGGGTAACGGAGACCGGGAATTCAAGATTCTTCCCCCTGCGTATCAAAAGCTTTATCTCCACCCCCGGCGGCCCCTTGAGCCGGGCCAGCACGTCGTCCATGGACAGCAAGTCGGTGGTTTCCCCGTTGATTTCGATAATAAGGTCCCCGGGCTTGATCCCGGCCCGCCAGCCCGGCGTGTCCTCGATCGGGGAGGCTACCTCCACGTAGAGCGGCCTCCCGTCGGGCTGTTCCCTGACCGGCTTCGAGATGTAAAGCCCGACCCCGCCGTAGCTCCCCTGGATTACGTTTTCGCTCAGGTCCGCCATGTCCGATTCCTGGAGAAAGGTCGAATAGGGATCGCCCAGGGAATTGAACATCCCGGACATCGCCCCTTCGTAGAGCGCCTTTGGGTCAACCTCTTCCACATAGTGCCGCTGGATAAATTCAAACACGTTTTGGATTAGGGAAGTGTAGCGCGTCGAATCCTGGGACCGGTTTTGCGCGGTCGCCAGGGGCGCCGCCGCCAGAATGAAAAGGCCGCCCAGGACAACGGTCGATAGTATCCAGAGAAGGGAAGAGGGGAACTTGCCCCGGGGATTTTCAGATTCATTCATGATCAAATTGTAGAATTTTGCCGGGTTTTGTCAATATTGCGCATTGCGAACCCGGCGCCCGCTGCCGCAGACGCCGGGACGACTCACTTCTGGCCGGAAGCGGCGTTCATAAAGCGGCGCTGGTACGACACGACCTGGTTTGTCGAGGTAAACCGCGCCAGGTAGCCGGGCTCGGCGGTTATCACGATGCGGTCTATTACGTCGGCGTATTCGGGGTCCGCCATGAGCCGGTCAATGTCGGGGTAGTTGTACTCGCCTTCCATAGAACAAATGATCAGGCGGGTATCCCTCAGGTTGCACTGGCGCAGAAGCCTCAGGTTGTGCCTCACCCCGTCAAGGCCGTCGGCCCCGTAGGGCGTTTCAATGTTCCGGTAGTTGACAAGGTCCCTGCCGGTTTTCAGCACGTCGAGCAGATCGTGGGCCTCGTCGTTTTTGGCAAGGTAATCGTTGGCCAGCATATAGCTCCGCAGGTCCGCCAGGTATTTCGCCTCGCCGGTAAGGTCGTAAATATCCAGGAACTGCTTGATGGCGGAACTTTGCTTGCCCCTGTGGCGGATAAAGCTGTTGATAAAGGCGGGCTTGGCCTGGAGCGCCATGTTGGTCTGGTAAGGCTCGAACATCAGGGTATAGTTGATGCGGTAGCCGTGCTCCCTGAGTTTCAGGGCCAGGTTGTGGCCCCACAGGGCGTCGGCGGTGGCCCCCTGGTCGTAGCGGACGGAGAAACGCTTGTCCCCTTCCAAAAGCTCGCGGACATTGCCGGCGTTCACGGGCCCGGTATGCGGGACCTTCACCACTAGGCGGTACTCGCTGAGTATCTTTTTAAAGACCTCGCATTCCGCGAGAATTTTGTCGAAATCCTTTTCAAAGGGGTTGTTCAGTTCCACGCTGATATCGCAGCCCGGCCCCAGGATACGCCCAATCTCGGTCATCACCTCGTCCCTGGTCTTGAATTTGCCCCCGACATTGGCCTTGGGGTTGTTGATAAAGAGATCGTAGACGATGCCGGGGTTGCAGGTCAGATTCCCGAGCATGGGGGCTATGGGCGCGACTTCGTAGGGGTTGGCGGAATCGGCCGAAAAGATAATTTTCGTCGGGCGTTTGACCCCGTTCTTGTCGTAGGAAATATCCCTGACCAGTTCCAGTTCGAGGAGTCCGCCGTCCTTCAGGGTGCTTTCAATACGGAAGCCCGGGGGCGTCTCGCCGGCCGGCACCTGAAAGGTTTTCATAACGTCCTTCCAGCGTTCCGAAAAAGCCAGGTGCCTGACAACGCCCCTGAGCAGCGAAAACTGCTTTTCAGAGATAAGCAGGTTCTTTACCCGCTCAAATTCATCCTTGTCGTCCGAAGCCGCCCCCAGGGCGCCCAGCGTGTAACCGATCCCCGCCGTCCCCTCGCCGCTGCCCAGATAGTTTACTGTTTGCATACATCCCTCCAATTGTCAAATTGTCTATACAAGTATAGATGATATTCGGCATAATGTCAACTGATTTTTTAACAAATTTTTCATTATTTAGTGTCTGTCCCGGAACCCGGCCCGGCGCGCCCCGGCAGCCCTGGCCCGGGGCATTGACGGAAATTGGAAATTGTACTTATGATGACGCGTCGCGTTTTGTGCCGGGGAATCTGAAATACCGGAAAGGGGGACCGTATGCCGCTTGATTGCCGGAAATTCCGTAACGGGGACCAGTACGTTTCGCTGCTGGGCTACGGCATTATGCGCATGCCCAGGGCCGCCGAGGGCAGCCGCATTATCGACCGGGACAAGGGGGCGGAACTGGTCGATTACGCGCTGGAGCACGGGGTCAATTACTTTGACACCGCCTATAATTATCACGGCTGTACCAGCGAGGAATTCACCGGCTGGGCGCTTTCCCGGCACAGGCGGGAAAGCTTCAACCTGGCGACAAAAATGCCCGTGTGGATGCTCAACAGCCGGGAGGAAATGGAGGCGGTTTTCGAAGAGCAACTCAGGAAATGCCGGACGGAGTACTTTGACTTTTACCTGATACACAATTTCAGCTCAAAGAACCTGGAAAAGGAAGAGCGGCTGGGGGTATACGAATTCCTGCGGCAAAAAAAGAGGGAAGGGCGCATACGCCGCCTGGGCTTTTCCATGCACGACACCCCCGCCGTTCTCGAATCGGTGGTAAAAAAATACGACTGGGATTTTGCCCAGCTCCAGATCAACTATATGGACTGGGAAGGATTGGACGCGAAGAGCCAGTACGAATTGCTCGCGTCCCGGGGCATACCGGTAATCGTGATGGAGCCGGTGCGGGGCGGCGCACTCGCGGCCGGGCTTTGCGGTGAAAGCCAGGCAATATTCCGCGAGGCCGACCCCGGCCGGAGCGTCGCGTCCTGGGCCATACGTTTCGCGGCGAGCCTTCCGGGCGTGCTGGTAGTGCTGAGCGGCATGTCGGATATGGAACAGCTCAGGGACAACATCGCGACGCTTTCGCCGCTCCGGCCGCTTGACGAACGGGAATACGGGGTTATCGCCCGGGCCCTGGACGCGTACCGGAAGAGCGCGCCCATACCCTGTACCGCCTGCCGGTATTGCATGGACTGCCCTTCAGGGGTCGATATTCCCAGGCTTTTCGCCCTCTACAACCGGCATCACAATAAAGGCAGAACGGTCTACCTCGGCATTGACTACCGGGTAATCGGCGAAGGCCGCCAGGCCCATCACTGTACGCGCTGCGAGCGCTGCGTAAAACTGTGCCCCCAGGGCCTGGACATACCCGCTCTGCTGGAAAAGGTCAGGGCTTTTGTGGCGGAAAACGCCCTGGACGACATAGAGCTGCTCCACCCCGAGAAAGGGGTCCGTGTCATAGGCGGGCCGCCTTCCGCGGGTTCCTGAGCCGCCCGCCCGGGCTCAGGAGATTCCCTTAATAGTGCAGCCGGGTGAACGCCCGGTACCCGGAATAGGGTACGTCCGCGTTTGAGCAGACACTGCAAGCTGACGGCGCTTTTTGCGTGGTTTCAATGTGGCCGCAGCTGGTGCATTTCCAGACCGGATAGTCCGTTTTTGAAGAATCCGGATGGTTTCTTATCTCGTCGAGAAGTTTCAGGTACCGCTCTTCATGCACTTTTTCAATTGCGCCAATCTGTTCAAAACGTTTGGCAATGTCGTCAAACCCTTCCTCCCTGGCGGTTTTGGCAAAATCGGTGTACATTTCCGTTGATTCGTATTTTTCGCCGTCCGCGGCGGTTTGCAGGTTTGCCGTGGTTTCGCCGATGCCGTCCAGCAATTTGAACCAGATTTTCGCGTGCTCCTGCTCGTTGAGCGCCGCTTCCTCAAAAAAATGGGCCGCTTTCCCGTACCCTTCCTCCCGCGCC
>JAIRRR010000181.1 GCA_031255875.1 Treponema sp. | reverse complement strand
CCAGGGCCTCTTCCAGGGCCTCAAGGGCCGCGCCGTAATCCCCGGCCACGGAACGCGCCGAGGCGATAAGGTACCAGTCGTAGGCGGCCTGTTCCGGGTAGCGGCTGTGGAGGGCGAGGGCCCTTTTCAGGGCGGCCTCGGCCTCGGCAAAGCGGCGCAGTTCCTTTTCGGCAAGGCCGATCACGGTCCAGGCCAGGGCCTGGTCGAGCGGGCTTGCCTTTATCCGGGCGAGCGCCTCCCGGGCCCTGTCCCCCACATCGGCGGCGGAGGCCGCGCCCCCGTCAAAGAGCCGCTGCCTTTCCCGGTAAATTTCGCAGAGCGCCGACAGCTCCGCGTCTCCCGCGCGGCCGGCCTCGGCGGCGGCGCTGTCCCAGGAAGCGGCCGCGTCGTCCGCCCTGCCCAGGTAGGAATAGGCGTTCCCCAGGGCAAGGCAGGTCCGCACGATCAGGGCGGAGTCGTCGGCGCTCAGGGCAAGCCGCCGGGCTTCGGCAAGCAGTTCCAGGGCGCCCTCGTAGTTGCCCCGGTCCGTTTCCCGGCCGGCAAGCTCCAGCTGGAGCGCCCCGGCGCTGCGCAGGGACCGCGTCTCGGCCGGGGTTTTCGGCGCCGAGGAGCAGCCGAGCGCGAGCAAAAGAACGAGAAGGCCGCCGCAGCGCTTCAGCAGGGTCCGGGCAAAAGAACAGACCGGGCGGCAAGGATCCGCAGGGCTCGCGCTTATTGTTCCTGTTTCCATTTCTTCCTCCCCTTAAAAACTGACATCCCGGACCCCGGACCCGGTCCCCTGGCTTTCCGGCCGCTCGGGGAAACCGTTCCTGAGCAGGGGGTTGTTCCTCAGGGAAACCAGGAGGTCTTCCGCGCCCTGAAGCACCTGGTTAAGTTCCGCTATCAGCCGCCCTATCTGGGGGAGCTGGGGCGGGATAAAGGCGGCGGTTTTTTCCAGATTCCGCAGGATTCCCGCGATAGAGCTGAGCGAGGCGTCGAGGTTGGAATAGATCGGGCCGCCGCCGTCCAAAACGGAAGAAACCGTACCCCCGGGGGCGGCAAGCTGCGCGGAAACGGTTTGCAGATCAACGGAAACCGCCTTCAGGTTGGCGGCGAGATCTTCGACATCCGCGAGGATGGGCCCCAGGTCCGCGTAAACCTGGCTCGCCGCGCCGCCGATCTCGTCGGCCGCGCCGGAAATGCTGCCAAGGCCCCTTTCAAAGCCCTGCACCACCCGGCCTATGGCGGTTTCGTCGTTGCCTTCAAGCGCGCCCCCCACCTCCCCGGCCAGCTTGTTGAGCTGTTCCAGGAGGGTGTTCACCTGGCTCACCATAAGGGTAACGCTGTCCGGCTGGACCGGCACCGAGGCAAGCCCCTGGGCTATGAGCACGCGGGCCGCCGGGGTGCCGGCGCGGGGGATGACCGTCCCCTCCTCAAGCCGCCGGGAACCCAGGCCCGGGTAGAACTGGAAGCGGTTCCCCAGTCCTATAGGGCTGATCTGGAGTTCAACCATGGAGCCCTCCCGTACCCGGTCCGCGTAGGTGTCGTAGATCAGGACGACCGCTTCCACCTGGTCGTTCTCCGCGAGCCTGCGGCTTTTGATCCGGCCTATGGGGAAACCTTTGTACTGCACTTCCATGTTGGGGGAAAGCCCGGCGGCGCTTTCAAAATAGGCCAGGTACTCGTAATCCCGCCTGAACCAGCGCTGGCTCCTGCCGAGCATGAAGACGACGAATACCAGGACGGCCAGCGCCACCATGACGAAGAAACCTACGATTTTGTCGGCAAAGCGTATGCGGAATTTCATTCGTTCATCCCTTCTTCTATTATGCCCGCCACCTTTGTGTTCCGGATAAGCTCCTCGCGGCTTACATTCGCGGAAACTTTCCCGCCGTTAATCATGATAACACAGTCGGAAAGGTTTGAAACCAGATCAAAATCGTGGCTGATAAATATAAGGGTGTTCCCCTCGGATTTGAAACGCCGGGCCAGGGAAACCAGGCGACCGCCGGCCTCGTCGTCCAGGGATTCGGTCCATTCGTCCAGAAAAAGCACGGCCGGCCGGCAGAGCATGGCCCGGGCAAAGCCGATAAGTTTCTGCTCGCCTATCGAAAGCAGGGCCGGCCTTACCATAAGGTCCCGCCTGTACCCCACTTCGGACACCACCTCGCGGATACGCTGTTCCCGCTCCTTCCCGCTCATCAGGGGGTAGTGGATGCTCAGGGGCAGTTCCAGGGTTTGGTACAGGGTCTGGTTGGCCCAGAGCGCGGAATCCTGGAAGACCACCGCCGTTTCCTTGCGGAAGTCCAGGTTCTGCCCCCAGGTAAAGGCGGCGATATTCTGCCCCCGGTAGCGCACCTCGCCCCGGTCCGGGACCAGAATCCCGGCGGCCAGCTTGAGCACCGTGCTCTTGCCGCCTCCCGACGGCCCGGCCAGGGCCGTAGCGGTCCCCTCCGCGAATTTGAGGGAAACGCCCTCGACTATCCGGTTGCCCTGGGCCGTAAAACTAACATTGCGCAGCTCTATCAGCGGGTTATTCATGGCAGCCCCCGGCCCTATACCAGGGCCGCGTAGTACAGGGCCGAAAGGATCAGGTCCGCCACGATGCTGCCGGCAAAGGCGGAACTTACCGCCCTGAGCCCGGCCACGGGAACCTCCGTACTGGCCCGCTCCACCGAAAAGCCTTCGATTATGGCCATGGAACTGATGATCATCCCGAAGACCACGCTCTTGGTCATGGAGACCAGGATGTCCTGGAGGGCCAGGGCCTGCAAGAGGTTGCCGAAATAGGCCGCCGCCGGCAGGGGGTTGAAGAGCTGGGCCACCAGGAAAGATCCCGCAAGCCCGAAGAACGAAAAGTACATGTTGAGGAGGAAGAGGGAGACGGTGACGCCCAAAAAGCGCGGGACCGCGATATGCTCGATGGGATCAACGCCCACGGAGATATAGGCCTCCACCTCGTGGGAAATTACCATGCCGGCGATTTCCGTGGCGATGGCCGTCGCCGAGCGGGCGATGATGATAAACGCCGCGAGCAGCGGCCCCAGCTCGCGGGTAACAATGGTGATGAGCAGGGGGTAGATAAAGCGCTCCTGGGAAAGGTCCGCCAGAAAAGGCATGCCGACAATGTTCACCGCAGCCCCGATACCCAGGGCCAAAAGCGTGGAGATGCCCAGGGCTTCCACGAAGGTAAAGAGTATCTGCATGACAAGGATGCGGTGGGATACCTTGCCCCGGAATACAAAAACCGGAATGCCCTTGAGGATCCGGGTAAAAAAGCCCAGATCGTACAGGATCTCTTTTATTTTCCTGGTCGCCGCATTCACTCATTAAATACTACTACGAAACGGAAAAAAATTGTATAGGAAACTGTAACCCCCTGTGTTATTATGGAGAGAGTTGGAGCCGCGCCAGTGTCGGATAAATGGGGATCTTCCCTGCGAATAAAGGTCATTCTCACCCTTGGCACCACCCTGGCCGTGGCGGTGCTTCTGACAATCGCCGTGTTCCGCCTCCTCCTGCCGGAGATTCCCGGCTTTCCGGAAGCGGGCGGCAGTACCCTGGTATGGCTCAACCGGCTTGTCCTGGGCTTTGTATGCTTTTTCTCGCTGACAGTTTTCGTCCATTACGCGCTGGTGGGCTACTCCGTACTCCGCCCTATCGAGCGCCTCGCCAGGGATATCCACAAGATCACCTCGAATTGCCGCCTCGAGATAAACCAGGGGACTTTTCTGGAAATACAGTCGCTCACCGCTTCGATAAACAACATGCTGGACAAAATGGCCCAGTCCACCATGTCCACCAACGTTTTCCGGAGCATTTTTAACGGCATCGAAGCCTTCCTCTTTGTCTCCGATCCCGAAACGTACCGGATTCTCTTTATCAACGAGTCCATGAAGCAGCGCTTCGGCCTGGACGGCCGGGTGATAGGGAATCTCTGCTGGAAGACGTTCCAGAAAAACCAGGACGGCCCCTGTTCCTTCTGCCCGCTCGGAAAGTTGAAACAGGACAAGGACAAGGTTATCGTATGGGAAGAATTTAACCCGCTTACCGGCCGGTACTACAAAAATACAAGCGGCCTGATCGAATGGAGCAACGGCGCCCTTGTCCACCTGGAGCACAGCGTCGATATCAGCAATCTGAAAATCGCCGAAAAGGAAATCCTTGCCGCCAAGGAACAGGCCGAAAGGTCCAACGCCGCCAAAACCAGCTTCCTCGCCCGGATGAGCCACGAGATGCGCACCCCCCTCAACGCGATCATCGGGATGACCGCCATAGCGAAGCAGTATTCCCAGGATCCGGAGAAAGTGGCCTACTGCCTTCCCAAGATCAGCGAGGCTTCGGTCCACCTCCTGGGGGTCATTACCGACATCCTGGACATGTCCCGGCTCGACGCGGGGAAGTTCCAGCTTGTAAGCGCGGAATTCGATCTTTACCGGATGATCCACCGGGTAACGGAGATGATGTCCTTCCGCATCGACGAAAAACAGCATACATTCAATGCTTCCATCGATGGTGACATACCCCGGCTTGTCATCGCGGACGAGCACCGGCTCTCCCAGGTGCTGACGAACCTGCTCTCCAACGCGATTAAATTCACCCCCCCGAAAGGCCGCATCGCCCTGGGAGTCCGACGGACGGTTTTCCAGGGCAGCGCCCTGCGCCTGCGTTTTGAAATAAGCGACACCGGCATCGGAATAGCCGAGGAACAGCGCGACAGGATCTTTATGCTTTTCGAGCAGGGCGAGGGGGGGTTTTCCCGGAAGCACGAGGGCGTGGGGCTCGGCCTCTCCATCTGCAAAAGCATCGTGGAACTGATGGGCGGCAGGATCTGGGTGGAATCCCGGCCGGGCTGCGGTTCCACGTTTGCCTTCGAGATCGCCGTCCGCCCGGGCGCTTCGGGGCTCCGGGCCGGGCCGGAAAGCGGGCCCCCGCCGGCCGGGCATGCCGCGCCGGGCCTTTCCGCCGGAGAGGCCGTGCCGGCGGCCCGGGAAGCAGACGAGGCAGCCGGGAATATCTTCTCCGGGAAGGCCATACTGCTCGCGGAAGATATGGAAATAAACCGGGAAATCGCCCTGGCGATGCTGGAGGACACTGCGGCAGAAGTTGACTGCGCGGAAAACGGCGCGGAGGCGGTACGCATGTTCCAGGAGAATCCGGGGAAGTACCAGTGCATCCTTATGGACATCCACATGCCCGAAATGGACGGCATAGAGGCGACCCGCAGAATCCGCACCCTGGAAGAGTCTTTCCGCAAGCAAAAATCCCCGGAATTTTCAAAGGAAATACCCATTATCGCCATGACCGCCAATGTATTCCGGGAAGACGTGGAAATGTGCCTTGCCGCAGGGATGAACGATCACCTGGGAAAGCCCGTTGACTTTGACGAAGCGATAAAGAAACTCAGGGCCTATATGAATTAGTGTCTGTCCACAAAGTCGGTTACTTTGCGGACAGACTCGAATTAGGCGGCTGCGACGCAACCCGCCTGCGCAGCGCCTCTATCTGCCGGAGCACCTCTTCCGGGGCCGGGCCGCCGGGAAGGCTGCGGGCGGACACCATCGCCGCCGGGGTAATGGCCGTGTAAATATCGGCCTCGAACAGGGGGGAGCGCTGTTTCAGCTCCGCCAGGGAACGCTCGGCGATGCCGCGCTGGCCTGCGGCGATGCAGTCGCGTACCAGACGGGCGGCGACTTCGTGCGCCAGGCGGAAGGGGAGGCCCTTGCGCACCAGGTATTCCGCCGCGTCGGTGGCCTCCAGGAAGCCGCCGGAACAGGCGGCTTCCATGCGGCGGGTGTTGAACCCGGCGCTCGCGACCATGCCCCGGAACATGCGGAGGCAGGAGCGGGCCGTGTCCAGGGTGTCGAAGAGCGCTTCCTTGTCTTCCTGGAGATCCTTGTCGTAGGCGTAGGGCAGCCCCTTGAGCAGGGCGAGCAGCGTAACCAGATTGCCGATAGCCCTCCCGGACTTGCCCCGGATAAGTTCCGCGAAATCGGGGTTTTTTTTCTGGGGCATAATGGAAGAGCCGGTGCTCCACTTTTCGGCAAGCTCGACAAAGCCGAATTCCTCGCTGGCCCACAGGATCAGATCCTCGCAGAAGCGGGAAAGGTGGACGGACAGTATCGCCGCCGCCGAGGCAAGCTCCAGGGCAAAGTCCCGGTCCGCCACGGAATCCATGGAGTTGAGGCTGGGCCGGCTGAATCCCAGCAGCCGCGCCGTCATTTCCCTGTCCAGCGGGAGCGTCGAACCGGCAAGCGCCCCGGCCCCCAGCGGGCACTGGTCCAGCCGTTCCAGGGCGTCGCCGAAGCGGCCGAGGTCCCGTTCCAGGCCCGCGCACCAGGCCGCAAGGTGGTGTCCCAGGGTTACAGGCTGGGCCCTTTGCAGATGGGTATAGCCGGGCATGACGTCGGCCGCGTGTTTTTCCGCCACATCCAGGAGCGCCCGTATCGTTTCCGCAAGCTCCGCCTGGATCTCCGGCACCGCCCGCTTCAGGCAGAGCCTGAAGTCAAGGACAACCTGATCGTTCCGGCTTCTCCCGGCATGGACCATGCGCCCGGGCGCCCCGAGCTTTTCGGTGAGGATCCCCTCGATAAACGAGTGGATATCCTCGCAGCGCGGATCGATTTCCAGCCCGCCCTTCGAAATATCCTCGGCAATCCTGATCAGTTCGGCGTCCAGGGCCCCGGCCGTTTCCTGGGGAATAATGCCCTGGCTTCCCAGCATGGCTACGTGGGCCCGGCTTCCCCTGATATCGTCCAGGGCCAGGCGCTGGTCAACGCCGATCGAGGACTGGAACGCGAAAGCCTCTTCCCCGGGCTTCTCCTCCAGCCTTCCCGCCCAAAGCACTGCGGGCTTTTTCGCGGGCCCGGCGGAATCGCCGCCTCTTTTGGTTGTTTCAGGCAATGGAAGCTCCTTTAGCGGCCTGTCGCACTTGTGGATTTTTGCGCTATCGGTAACGCAAAAATCCCGATTATCCGGCGCACTTTCGCAGTTTGCAGGGTAAAAATCGCCTCATCGGCGATTTTTTGGGGTTTTAAGCGCAAAGCGCGACAAACTGCTAGCAAGCCCGGGAAAACCTCGGCCTTTGGGGGCTCCCCGGCCCTTTACCCGGCCCCCGGCGTCGCGGGCGCCGGGCAAATTCAAGTCTTGGAATTGCCGCCCCGGGCCGTCTTGGCCCTGGCCTTTCCCGATGCCCCTGTCGGAGTTTTTTTCGCTTTGGCCGCGTCTTTTGCCGCCGCCTTGCCGCCCAGGCTGAGCAGGGAACGGACCAGAACCGGCAGCCCGTAGAGCCGGATAAATCCCTTGGCGTCCGCGTGGTTGTAGAGATCGCCGGTGGTAACACTGGCAATATTCGCGTTGTAAAGCGAATACGGCGAGCTCGTGCCGGCCGGGCTGATGCTGCCCTTGTAAAGTTTGAGCCGCACCCTGCCGGTAACGGTTTTCTGGGTGCTGTCCGCGAAGGCGGAAAGCGCCTCCCTGAGCGGGGTAAACCAAAGGCCGCCGTAGATCAGCTCGCCCATTTTCAGGGCCGCCTGCTGTTTAAACGCGTAGGTCTGCCGGTCAAGGCAGATATGCTCCAGCTCCTGGTGGGCGTAGTAGAGAATGCTCCCCCCGGGGGTTTCGTAAACGCCGCGGCTCTTCATCCCCACCACGCGGTTTTCCACCAGATCGGTAATGCCTATCCCGTGGGCCCCGCCTGTCTGGTTCAGGGTTTTGATCAGGGAGACGCCGTCCATGGCCTTGCCGTTCACCGCTGTGGGTATGCCCTTCTCGAAATCTATTTCAACGTACTCGGGCTTATTGGGCGCTTTTTCCGGGGGGACGGTCATTTTAAGCATGCGCTTGAGATCGGGCTCGCTGGCAGGGTCCTCAAGCTCAAGCCCTTCGTGGGAAACATGCCAGAGGTTGTCGTCCCTGCTGTAGGAATCCCTCCTTTTCATGGGGACCGGGAGCTTCCGCCTTTGGAGGTAGCGGATCTCGTCTTCGCGGCTCTTGAGCCGCCAGGTCCGCCACGGGGCGATAATTTCCAGGTCCGGGGCGAAAGCCGTTATACCCAGCTCGAAACGCACCTGGTCGTTTCCCTTGCCGGTAGCCCCGTGGGCTATGGCCTGGGCCTTCTCCTTCCTGGCCGTGTCCACCAGGACCTTGGCAATAAGGGGCCGCGCGGTGGAAGTCCCCAGCAGGTACTTGTCCTCGTAGAGGGCGCCCGCCTTGAGGGCCGGCCACACATAATCCTCCACATACTCTTTTTTCGCGTCTACAACAACGCAGGACGCGGCCCCGGTATCCAGGGCCCGCTGCTTGATGGCCTTCCAGTCCGCTTCCTGGCCCACATCCACGCAAACCGCGACAATCTCGCAATCCTGATTCTCTTTCAGCCAGGGGATAATCACCGTGGTATCCAGCCCGCCCGAATAGGCGAGAACAATCTTCTTCATGT
>JAIRRR010000076.1 GCA_031255875.1 Treponema sp. | reverse complement strand
TATCTGGTTGCTCATCTTGCAGTGCTGCCCCGCGCCCGGCCCGCCCTGGAGCACTATGTTCTTTCCCATGAGCCGGAAAACCGGGAGCGCCCGGTTGAAAGCCCCTTCTTCCCCGCCGGTCATGATGGAGAGCGCGGCGTTTCTCGCGCCCAGGTCCCCGCCCGATACCGGGGCGTCAAGGCTCGCCATGCCCGCAGCCGCGGCCTTTTCGGCGATCTCCCGCGCCAGGGCGGGGCTCGACGTGGTCATGTCGATCAGCAGGGTTCCCGGTCCGGCCCGTTCTACGATACCGCCGGGCGCAAGGTAGATTGCTTCCACGTCTTTGGGATAACCCACCATGCTGATAACTATTCCGGCCCCGGACGCCGCTTCCCCGGGATTATCCGCCCATTGCGCGCCCTTTCCGATAAGTTCCTCCGCTTTTTCCCTGGTGCGGTTATAAACAACCAGCGGGTAGCCCCCCTCAAGAATGTGGGAAGCCATACTGCGGCCCATAACGCCTGTCCCGATAAACGCAATTTTTTCCATAACTACTCAAGCATAACCTGAACGCTGGTTTTTTGAAAGTGGCATTGAGCCTGTTCTGCCGGCCGACGGCGTGACGGCGTGTTTTACAATTCCCCGCTTTCTGCTATACTCGCCCCATGTTCAACAGCATCCGGGGGACCGTCACCGAAAAACTCCCCGAAACCCTGCGTATTTTAACCGGCGGCGTCGAGTGGGACATTACGGTGCCGGGTACCGATTTGAACCGCTTTCCCCCGGCCGGGGAAGAGGGCAGGGCCTTTCTCTGGCTTTACCACCGCGAGGATCAGATGAAGCTCTACGGCTTTGCCGACGAATCCGGCCGGCGCATCTTCCTGGAGCTGCTCAAGGTCGAGGGGATAGGCCCCAGGGGCGCGCTCAAGATCATGGGCGGCATAAGCCAGGAGGAGCTGGAAAAGGCCCTGGAAAACGAGGACCTGGGCCGGCTTGAGGCGGTGCCGGGGCTGGGGAAAAAGACCGCCCAGAAGATGATCCTCGCCCTCAAGGGCAAGCTCGCCGTTTCCCGGGCGGCCTCCCCGGCGGCATCGGCCTACGACGAGCTGGCGGAGGCTTTGGCCGGCATGGGCTACGACCGCCGGGCCGCCGTGTCCGCGCTTGCCCGCGCCGAGGAGGGCCTGGAGCCGGGCCTGGACCCAGCCGAAAAGGAACAGCGGCTTTTCAGGCAGGCCATTGTTTATCTGAGCGGGCTCTAGAAGCCGCGCGGAAAGGAGCCGGCGTTTATTATGGAAAAAGCGGAAACGGGCAGGGCCGGGGGAAACAGTTTTTCCCCGGGAAGCGGCCTCCCCGTGCAGGGCGGGGCATCCGGGGAAGGCGCGGGAGGTTCCGGCATTGTGCGCCCGGAGCGGCGTTTTCAGGACGACGACAGGGATTTTTCCCTGCGCCCCCGGAAGCTCGGGGAATTCCTCGGCCAGGATTCGATGAAGAAAAACCTCTCGGTATTTATCGCCGCAGCCCGCGAGCGGAACGAAAGCCTGGACCACCTTTTCCTTATAGGCCCGCCGGGGCTTGGGAAAACAACCCTGGCCCAGGTGGTGGCGAACGAGCTTGGGACCGACATGACCATGACTTCCGCGCCGGCCCTGGACAAGCCCAAGGACCTGGTGGGGATTCTGACCAAGCTCAAGGAAAAGGATGTCTTTTTTATCGACGAAATACACCGGCTCAAGCCCGTGATCGAGGAAATGCTCTACATCGCCATGGAAGATTACGAGCTGGACTGGGTCATCGGCCAGGGGCCGGGGGCCAGGACGCTCAGAATAGCCATCCCCCGCTTCACCCTGGTCGGGGCCACGACCAAGGCGGGGAACGTGGCCAGCCCCCTGGTAAGCCGCTTCGGCATCAGCTGCCGTTTTTCCTTTTACGGGCAGGCGGACATGGAGGCGATAGTGCGCCGCTCGGCCGGAATACTGCGCGTCAGCATTGACGGCGAGGCGGCCTCGTTGCTCGCCGTTTCTTCGCGGGGAACGCCGAGGGTAGCCAACCGGCTTCTGCGGCGCATGAGGGATTTCGCCCAGGTGGAAAAGGCGCCATCGATTACCCATGCCGTGGTAAAAGAGGGCCTCAGGCGGCTTGAAATCGATTCGCTCGGGCTGGAAAAACACGACCGGGAAATACTTGCCGTCATCATCAACCGCTTTAACGGCGGGCCCGTGGGCGCGGAAACCCTGGCCATTTCCGTGGGGGAGGCGGTGGATACCCTGGAGGATTACTACGAGCCGTACCTCATCCAGTCCGGGCTGCTCCAGCGGACGCCGCGCGGCAGGGTGGCCAGCTCCCTGGCGTACAAGCACCTGCAAAGCGGCCGGACTCCCGGCGGCGAGGCGAGCCTCTTTTAGCGCGCGGCAATGAAGGCCAGCGATTTTTCCTTTGAACTGCCGGAACGCCTCATCGCCCAGACTCCCCCCGAAAAACGGGGCGAGAGCCGGCTCATGGCGCTGGACCGCGCCTCCCGCACCCTAAGCCACCACAGCGCCCCGGAACTGCCCCGGCTTCTGGAACCTGGGACCCTGCTGGTGTTCAACAATTCCCGGGTGCGCAAGGCCCGGCTTTTGGGCGTGTCGGAGCGGACCGGGGCGCAGGCGGAATTCCTGCTCCTCGGCAGACTCCCCGCCGCGCCTCCGGGCTTTTCCGGGGAAAGCGGCGGGCAGGGCCGGCAAAGCGGGCAAAGCCGGTTCTGGGAAACCCTGGTCAGGCGATCAAAGCGCCGCCGCGCCGGGACCCGCTACCTCTTCGGCGGCGGCATGGGGGCGGAACTTGCCGGCGGCGAGGCCGAGCGGCGCGCGCTTGTTTTCGACGAGCCTGTCGGCGACGACTGGCTCGACATCCACGGCCGCGTCCCGCTCCCGCCCTATATCAGGCGCGGGGACACCCCGGACGACAGCGACCGCTACCAGACCGTTTACGCCGCCGTTACCGGATCCGCCGCCGCGCCGACCGCCGGGCTCCACTTTACGCGGGAAATCCTCTCGGAACTTGAAAGGCTGGGCATGGAATGCGCCTTTGTCACGCTCCACGTAGGGCTCGGCACCTTTCTCCCCGTGCGCTCCGAAAACATTCAGGACCATACCATGCACGAGGAAGTCTACACAATAGACGACGGAACCGCGGCCCGGATTGAAAAGGCAAAAGGGGAAGGCAGAAAAATTCTCGCCGTCGGGACCACCAGCGTCCGCACCCTGGAATCCGCCTGGGACGAAAAAACACGAACCCTGCGCCGGGGAGGCGGGGCCACCTCGATCTTCATCTATCCCGGCTACACGTTCAGGGCGGTAGACATGCTGTTCACGAATTTCCACACCCCCCGCTCAACCCTGCTCATGCTGGCCGCAGCCTTCGCGGGCCGCAGCTTTATCCTGGAAAGCTACGCCGAGGCAATAAGGCTCGGCTACAGGTTCTTCAGTTACGGGGACGCCATGCTCATCCGCTAAGGAAAGCTCAAAGGAAGGGGGACCTGTTACCAAACTGCGGGCGCGTACCATACCAGGCCGCTGTCCGGCCCCCCTACGCTACGGCCCCGCTCTGCGGGTCCTCCGCTTACCCCCCATGTGGTGAATCAATAGGTTGGGGGGTTCGCCAGGTTACATAAGCGCAAACAACGCACTCGCCGGCTCGTGCGCATTGCTGCGGCGCCCCTACGCTCCGGCCTTGCCCCGCATTAATAAAGACATGCGGAGGGCCTGCGGCCCGGAGCAAGTCTTCCGCTACCCCCCTGACTCAGGCCGCCTTCCCGCGCTCCCGCCTCCGCCCTGCCAGGCTCGACCCGACCACGGCGGCAATGATGATGCCCCCCCCGATCAGCGCGGACGCCGAGGGCTTCTCGCCGGTAACCAGAAGCACCCATACCGGGTTCAGCACCGGCTCTATCATGGCGGTGAGCATGGCCTGGACCGCAGTGACCCGCTTGATCCCGTAGGAAAAAAGCTGGGACGCCGCGCCAATCTGGATAGTTCCCATGAACAGTACCGAAAGGACCATGGCAGTATCGGGGCGGGGCGCGTAGAAAAAGAAGAAGGGAAGGCAGAAAACAAAGGTGACAACGTGGGCGAGCAGCATGGAATCCGCCGGATTGCCGCGCTTGATCATGCGCATGGCCGCAGAATTAAAGCCAAAGCAGACGCCGGAAACCAGGGCGATAATGTCGCCCGGAATATTCCCCCCGCCCAGATCGTCCCTGAAAAAAATAAAAAGCCCAAAAAGTACCAGGGCCAGGGCCCCCCAGTGCTCCCGGAAGGGCCTTTCCCCGGCGACAGCCCAGCCGAAAAGGGCCGCCCAAACCGGGGCGCTGTACTGAAGCAGTATGGCGTTTGCCGACGAGGTCAGCTTATTGGCTATTACAAACAGGATCATTGTGGCGGCGTAGCTTAAACCGCCCAGCAGCGTAAAAAAACGGTCCCTGCCTAATTCCTTTAACGCTGCGGCATCAGCCTGGGTGCCTGCTTGCCCGGAAAGGCCGGAAGGCGGCCCGCCCGGCGCGTTTTTGCGGTAAGGCGGGTAGAGGGCGCGGAACGCCAGCAAAACCAGGGCCGCGAAAAAACTCCGCGCCCCGGAAATTACCATGGGGTGGGCGTCTACCAGTTTGATGAACAGGCCGCTCGTGCTCCAGAGAACGGCGCACAGAAAAACGGCCCCCTGGCCGAAACGCCGGGGACCCTCCCGCGCGGGGTGGTAGTTACGCCTGGGATGCCTCATAGCGGGATCATTATACCGGTTTTGCTAAACGGGGCGCAACACGCGCCTACCGCTTGCCCTTGTCAAAGAATTCCCCCAGCGCCTTTGGAGGGCGGTTGTGCTTGGAAAAGAAGACGAGCAGCAGCAGGGTCAGCACATAGGGCAGGACCAGGAGCAAATCGGAAAAGCTGCTCGACACGCCCAGGAAAAGGCAGAGCTGGTAGCCGGACGACTTGGCGAAACCGAAGAAAAGGCAGACCGCGAAGGTGGGCAGTTTTTTCCAGTTGCCGAAGATAAGCGCCGCGATGGACAGGTATCCGTAGCCCAGATAAATGGATGGCGAAAAGGTGGCGGAAATGGAGTAGGCGAGGAATATACCCCCCAGGCCCGACAGCGCCCCGCAGATCATGACCGCGCTCAGGCGGGTCCTTGCCACGTCGCCGCCGGCCGCGTCCAGGCTCGCGGGGTTCTCCCCGCAGGAACGCAGCCTGAGCCCGTAGGGCGTCTTGTAGAGCAGGTACCAGGCGATAAAGGCTATTACCAGTATTACTATTTCGAAGGGGTACATGTTTTTGAAGAGGCCGCCCAGGACGGGGATCCGCGAAAGCACGGGCAC
>JAIRRR010000313.1 GCA_031255875.1 Treponema sp. | reverse complement strand
AAGGTCCTGGCCGGGGCGGTATTCGGGACAGGGCTCATGCTTGTCCTGATAGCGGGCGGGGAACTGTTTACCGGCAATACGCTTATAATTGTCGGGGCGCTTGACCGGAAGGTAAAGATACGGCAGATGCTTTCAAACTGGCTTGTCGTGTACATCGGCAATTTTATCGGCAGCGTCTTTATCGCGTATATGATGAACCAGTCGGGCCTGTTTAACAGCGGGAACGCGGGGCTTGGGGGCCAGACCATAAAGATCGCCGCGTACAAGACGGGCCTTCCGTTTCATTCGGCGTTTTTCCTGGGCGTCATGTGCAACTGGCTGGTCTGCCTTGCGGTGTGGGTCTCCTTCGCGGCAAAGGACGTGCTGGGAAAGATGTTTGCCTGTTTTTTTGTGATCGGGCTTTTTATTACGTCCGGCTTTGAACATTCCGTGGCGAATATGTACTACATCCCGGCGGGGATCCTGGCGAAGGCAAACCCGGCCTGGCTCGAAGCGGCGGGCATATCTTCCGGGCAGGCGGCGAACCTGAACTGGGCTTCCTTTGTGCTGAAAAACCTGATCCCGGTAACGCTGGGGAATATAATCGGCGGCTCGGTAATGGTGGGCGGCCTTTACTGGATTGCCCTTAAAAAGAAAACCGGCGCCTGAAACCGGCGCGCGAATTTACGCAAGGGGAATTATTGAGCCGAAATCGGATTTTGCCTAATCCGTTGTCAATTGCGGGTTCCCGTGGGATCGAATCGCGGGGGCCGCGCGGGGAACGGGTTTCCTGATTCTTTCGGCTTGGTATCTGCGGCGCGAAGCCGCAGAGGTGATAGAACCAAGGTTAAACAAGGAGGCTCGATTTGAAAATCGGCGAGATCATTAGACAGAGAATGACCTTTTCATTTGAGGTCTTTCCACCGAAGGAAGACGACGGGGTTCCCAAACTGCAGGCAGAACTGAAAGAGCTGTTCCGTTTCGGCCCCGACTTTATCAGCTGCACTTACGGCGCGGGCGGCACCAATGTCGGCAAGAGCAAGGAGATATGCAAGTTTATCACCGACAACGGCGTTGCCTGCATGACCCACTTTACCTGCATCGGGAACAAGAAGCAGGAGATTCTGGAGATCATCCAAAGCTACATCGACTTTGGGATAGAGAATTTCCTCCCCATGCGCGGGGATTTTCCCAAGGACCCGGAAACGGGCAAGCTGAAAACCACCACCGGCGGCGATTTTGAACACGCCAATTTCCTTATCGCCTTTCTTAAAGAAAATTTCCCTTCGATTTCCATGGGCTGCGCGGGATACGCGGAAAAACACATCCTGGCGCCTTCCCTTGAATCGGACATTGCCTTCCTCAAGGCAAAGCAGGACGCCGGGGCCGAGTTTATCATGCTCCAGCTCTGCCACGATGTCGGCGCGTTTTCCCGCTTCCGGGAAAAGTGCTGGAAAGCCGGCGTCCGCCTTCCCATGGTGATGGGCCTTATGCCCGTCCTGTCCCGCGATCCCATCATCAACATGACGGTTTCCAACGGCTGCTCCGTCCCGCCGGAACTGGCGGCGATTATCGGGAAGTACACGCCGGTGCGGGGCGCAAGCGAAGCCGTTGTCAAGGAAACGGCGGCGGATTTCAAAAAGGCGGGCATGGAGTACACGGTAAAGTCGCTGTGGGATTATATGGCGGCCGGCGTTGACGGCATCCATATTTACGCCCTGAACAAAAGCGCCGATGTCGCGAAGATAGTGATTGATTCGGGCATCCGCATGAGGAAAGCTTAAAGGCGCGGCGGGCGGAGGCCGGCCGGCATTAGTTTGAATAATCCCAATTTTAAGGAGAGAAGAATGACAGGCGACGGAGTAAAGAAGATCACAAAGAAAGAAGACGGCGGCATTGTTTCGGACATCGAAATCGCCCAGTCGGTTTATCCCGGGCATTCGGATAAGATTACGGAAGTGGCAAAACGGGCAAATATTCCCGAACAGTACCTTGAACAGTACGGCAATTACAAGGCAAAAGTCGATTACAACTACCTGATCGACCATAAAAACGACAAGGACGGGAAGCTCGTCCTGGTTACCGCGATTAACCCCACCCCTGCGGGCGAGGGGAAGACCACGACCACGGTCGGCCTGGCGGACGGGCTCAAGCTGCTGGGCAAGAAGGTCATCGTCGCCCTGCGCGAGCCTTCCCTTGGGCCGGTATTCGGCGTAAAGGGCGGCGCGGCCGGCGGCGGCTGGGCGCAGGTTATCCCCATGGAAGACATCAACCTGCACTTTACCGGCGACTTCCACGCCATCGGCGCGGCGAACAACCTCCTCGCGGCCATGGTTGACAACCACATCTTCCAGGACAACAAACTCAACATCAACCCCAAGAAGATCACCTGGCGGCGCTGCGTGGACATGAACGACCGGCAGCTCCGCTCCGTGGTGGACGGGCTGGGCGGCAGGGCCAACGGCACCCCCCGGGAAGACGGCTACGATATTACCGTCGCCAGCGAGATTATGGCGATTCTCTGCCTCGCTTCCAGCATCGACGATCTTAAGGCGCGGCTTTCGAGGATAGTGGTGGGCTATACCTACGGGAAGCAGAGCACGGGCGGCGACCAGCCCGTTACCGCAGGCCAGCTTAACGCCCACGGCGCCATGGCGGCCCTGCTCAAGGACGCGCTGAAGCCGAACCTGGTGCAGACGCTGGAAGGCACCCCGGCCTTCGTGCACGGCGGCCCCTTTGCCAACATCGCCCACGGCTGTAACTCGGTCATGGCGACCCAGCTTGCCCTTAAGCTCGGCGAGTACGCGATTACCGAAGCCGGTTTCGGCGCGGACCTGGGCGCGGAAAAATTCCTGGACATCAAGTGCCGCCTTGCCGGGCTTAACCCGTCGGCGGTGGTAATCGTGGCCACGGTGCGGGCGCTCAAGAGCCACGGCGGCATCCCCAAGGCCGAGCTTAACAAGGAAAACCTTAAAGCCCTGGAAGCGGGCCTTCCGAACCTGCTCCAGCATATCGACAATATTACCGGCGTCTACGGCCTTCCGGCAGTGGTGGCGATTAACGCCTTCCCCACGGACACGAAAGCTGAGCTTGACCTGGTAGAGAAGCTGTGCAAAGAGAAGGGCGTCAACGTAGTTCTCTCGGAAGTGTGGGCCAGGGGCGGCGAGGGCGGAAAGGCCCTGGCTGAAAAGGTCATAGAGCTGTGCGAGCAGAAGCCGAATTTCAAGTTCAGCTACGAGCTTGGGGGCGGCATTACGGAAAAAATAGAGACCATCGCGACGCGCGTCTACCATGCCCGGGGCGTGGACATTCTCCCGGAAGCGCAGAAGGAAATCGCCCAGCTTGAAAAACTCGGCTACGGCAATATTCCGGTGTGTATGGCGAAAACCCAATACAGCTTTACCGACGATCCGGCGAAACTCGGGGCCCCGCAGGACTGGCGGCTTACGGTCCGCAAGGTTAAGGTTTCCGCCGGGGCGGGCTTTATCGTGGCGCTTACCGGCGAAATTATGACCATGCCCGGCCTTCCGCCCGTCCCTGCGGCCGAAAGGATCGACGTGGACAATACCGGGAAGATCAGCGGGCTGTTCTAGGGGAGCGCGATGTCTATTTCAGCTAAAACCATTCCCGATTTTATCAGCGTCCTCGCCTCCAAAGAGCCGGTGCCCGGCGGGGGCGGGGCCTCCGCGCTGACGGGCGCGATTGGCGTGGCGCTGGGAAACATGGTCGGCAGCCTTACCGTCGGCAAGAAAAAGTACGCCGGTGTGGAAGCCGAGATCGCCGGGCTGAAAAAAAAGTCTGACGAACTACAGGACGCGCTGCTCCGCCTTATCGACCGGGACGCCGAGGATTTTGCCCCGCTTGCCCGGGCCTACGGCCTGCCCAGGGACACGCCGGAGCAGCAGGCGGAGAAGGACCGCGTCATGGAAGGGGCCCTTCGCGACGCCGCGGTGACGCCCTTCGAGATCATGAAAAAGTGCGCCGAGGCCATCGACATTATCAAGGAATTCGCGGCGAAAGGCTCGAAACTTGCGGTAAGCGACGCCGGGGTGGGCGTGGCCTTCTGCAAGGCGGCCCTTATCGGCGCCAGCCTGAACATCTTTATCAACACAAAGGCGATGAAGGACCGCGCCTATGCCGAAAAGCTCAACGCGGACGCCGACCGGCTGCTCGCCGAATACACGGCAAAGGCCGATGCCATTTTCGCCGGGGTAAGGGAGCAGCTCAGATAAACCGCAGGCGGCGGCCGGCCCGCTCGCTGCCTGGGCAAACGCTTGCGCGAACAATAGAGGAGGCCGTAATGGCGCAGATACTAAAAGGGAAAGAGGTAGTCGAAGCCCTGACGGAAACCATGAAGAAGGATGTCGAGGCCCTCAAGGCCAGGGGCGTTACCCCGGCTTTGGGGATAATCCGGCTGGGCGAACGCGACGATGATATTTCCTACGAGAAAGGCGCGAAAAAGCGCTGCGAATCCGTCGGCGTTGACGTAAAGCAATACCTGCTTCCCGCGGACGCGTCCCAGGAGAGGCTTCTCGATGTCATCCGCGAGGCGAACGCCGACAGGGGCGTCCACGGGGTGCTCCTCTTCCGGCCCCTGCCCAGGCACATCGACGACAACGCGATACGCGCGGCCCTGCTGCCCGAAAAAGACATAGACGGCATTACCGACGGGTCGCTGGCCGGGGTGTTCGCCAACACCGGCCTGGGCTTCCCCCCCTGCACCGCCGAGGCCTGCATGGCGATCCTCGCCCACTACGGCGTGGACCCGGCGGGCAGGCGGGTTACCGTTATAGGCCGCAGCCTGGTAATCGGCCGGCCCGTGGCAATGATGCTCATGCACAAAAACGCCACGGTTACCATCTGCCACACCAAAACCAGAGACCTGCCCTCCGTGGCAAGGGAGGCGGAAATTGTCATTGTGGCCGCCGGGAAGGCCGAGGCTGTAACCGGGGAGTATTTCCGGGAAGGCCAGACGGTAATCGACGTGGGTATCCATGTAAAGGAAGGCGGGGGCCTCTGCGGGGACGTAAAGTTTGCCGAAGCGGAGCCTGTTGTTAAAGCGATTACCCCGGTTCCCGGCGGCGTGGGCACGGTTACTACCTGCGTAACTATCCGTCATGTAATCGAAGCCGCGCAGAAGGCGCTGGAATCCGGCCAACAATGAAAAACTGACGCGGGGCGGGCCGCTCTGCGGACAATTACCAATACCGGCTTGAATCCCCGCGCAAGGGATAGAAGCGGTATACCATTGGGCGGGTTTCCCGCCCAATGGTATAAGAGCGGATAGCCCGGTCCGGCGGCCTGGCGACAGCAAGGCTGCCGGATGCGCCCAAAACCTATAGAAAAATAATACTGCTGGAAATATGGCCCGGTTTTAAAACAGCCCTGAGCACTTGTAACGGTAAAACCGCTTGCCGGGGCTTCCCCTATAGTAGAATTTTTGGAAATTGTGTGGTAAAATAGGAAAATGCATATTAAAGATCTGTACATTGCCATGCTTGAAAAGATCAATTCGGGCGAGGACACGGTATTGGCGACGATTGTAGCCGAAGCGGGCTCAAGCCCGAGGAGCGCGGGCGCGCATATACTGGTTGGTAAAAGCGGCAGGGTCACGGGGACTATAGGCGGGGGGACTCTGGAATACAGATCCATCCAGCTTGCCCAGGGGCTTCTGGAACAGCGGCGGTCCGGGCGCAAGACTTACCGGCTCTACCGCAACGACGAGGAAGAACTGGGCATGATGTGCGGCGGCAATGTGGATGTTTTTTTTCAGTTTGTGGAGGGGGGGGACGGAAAAACAGCTTCCCTTATAACGGAAGCCCTGGACCGACTTGAAAAAGACGAGGATATGTGGCTCTTTGTCGATTTGACTTCGCCTTCCGAATGGGCCATGGCCCTTTACCCGGGCGCTTCCCTTTTCCCCGCCGAAATGAAGCTGGGCGCGGATGAAATACGGGAGCTTGCGAGAAACAGGGAGGTGCTGATCAAGAAGGGGGGGCGGCTCCTCTACGGCGAGCCGATCAAAATCGCGGGCAGGGTTTTTATCTTTGGCGGGGGGCATGTGGCCCAGGCGCTGGAACCTGTGCTGGAGAGCGTCGGCTTCCGCTGCGTTGTTTTTGATAACCGGGAAGAATTTGTAAGCCGGGAGCTTTTTCCCGGCGCTCTTGATCTGATTACCGGCGATTATGACCGTATTGAGGAAAAAATTAAAGTCGGCCCCAGGGATTATATTGTAATTGTAACCCACGCCTATGACCTTGCCGTTCTGCGGCAGATAATCGGCAAGAATTGCGCGTATATCGGCGTTATAGGCAGCAAGACCAAGGCCGCCGCGCTAAAACGGCAGCTTATAGA
>JAIRRR010000246.1 GCA_031255875.1 Treponema sp. | reverse complement strand
GCAAGGCGCTGGGGCATCTGCGGGATATCCAGGCCGTAAGCCCCGGCTACCGCGACACGGCGGTGCTTATCGGCAAATACCAGGAGCTTAACGCGAACAAGAACCTGCAAATATTCACCCTGGCCCCTTCGGCGGATTTCGTGGCCCTGTGCAGGAAAATCGTTATGACCTACTACCCCCGCGCCAAGGTAAAGATAACCAACATTTCCGTTACAAAAAACGACTGGGCGGATATTCTGGCGGAAATAGACACGCCCAAGTGGTCGGACCTTGTAATGTTCAGGTTTATCCGCACGCCGGGGATGATAGGCGAGATAATTGTCCGGGAATTCCACAACCACCTTAAGGAAGTAAAGGCCGGCAAGGGCATCTGCATTACGGTCGGCAGTTACACCGAAGAGGCCCGCCGCTATACGGAGGCGCGGCTTATCGATCTTATCGAAAAAGAGAAATTTTCCGCCATTCTGAACAATGTGGACGCGAAGGCCGCGAACAGGGCGGCGCGGAGAAAGTAGGGGATTCCGCCGGAGAAAGCTTATTGCAGGCGGGGCAAATTTCGATTATTATACCGTATGGCCCAGCGAACCGACCTTTACACGATACTGCTTTCATACGCGCACAAGCGGCACTCGCCCGAAATAGACATTGACAGCTTTATCCTGTTCCTCGAAAAATACGCGAACCACTACGCCCCGGAGCGGCCGGAATGGAAGAAATGGACCAGCGATGCCAGCGTCAAATTCTGGGCGGAAATGTCCCCCCTTGCGGACAAGGGGAAGTGCAGGCTGATCAGCGGCGGGTCGGGCGGCAGGGTACTGATGCTGGATTTCTACTTCGAGGCGGTGAACAAAGCCTACGAGAATCCGGACGCCCTGGCGGAGCTCCCCTTCCCTGACGAGCAGACCCTGGGGATACGCATACCGCCCGACCAGGTCAGGGAGCTGGACGTTACCACGGAGCTGGGCGAATACATGGAGCACCCCCAGGAATCCGACATACCCCTGCTGAAGATTGCCTTTTCGGAGTCGCTGGGTTCCGCGCTGGTCCTGGCGAGCTACGTGCCCCGGCGTATCCTGGAAATTTCCGTATTAAAGACCTCGGCTTTCCTGAAAATCGAACACAACGCCGAATTCTTTTTTGTCCGGCTGGCCGGCCAGTTTGCGGGAAAAGAACCGCTGCTCAGGAATATCCTGGCCCAGATTGAGCTTAAGCCCAAGGAATGTTTTGCCCATATAGAAACCGCCGGGGAGTTCGCCTGCCTGTTCTGGCCCCTCTTCTGCTCCCTGATCCGCACGGAACTAAAGAAAAAGGCCGAATTTACCGCCCTGGACATCTCGGTGCTCCAGTCTACCTATATTATCGAATTCTTCGTGAGCTACTACCGTTCGATCATGGCGCGGAAAAGGGATCTGGAAATGGCCATGAAGGAAATCGAGCTGAGAATCGAGCGGCCTCCCTACGCGTACTCGTTAAAAGATATAATGAAGTTTCCCGACGCCACGGGCCGCCCTTTAACGGATTTTTACAGCCAGAAAGACCTGGACAACTTTCTCAACGAGAGGACCCTGATGGGCAGGAACCCGGACCCGGGCAAGCAGCTTCCGCCCCTGCTGATCTTCCGCAACCGTTTTAACGAGCAGATCTTTGTCAGCAAAGCCAAGGTGTTCCCCATGATCACCAAGCTTATCGGGGAGGCCCGCCCCCAGGTGCAGAAAGCCCTCCGCAACCGCTGGAGCAAGCTGGTCCGGGAATTTGAGGACGAAGCTTCCATGGAAAGCGACAAGGATTTTGAAAAACTCGTGGCCTATTACGCGCAGCAGTTCGCCCCAAGCCTGATGATGCTCCTGGATGACAAAAAACTGTTTCTGGTCCAGGAGGAACTTGCGGCTTCCCAGGGGGGGATACTCGACTACAATAAAATTTACCAGGCCGACGGCACGCTTGTCCCGCTGTCCGAGCTGCTCATGCTCAAGAGGAAAGACACGCTCACTGATGTTAAGATAATGCTTCCCTTCTGGTACAGCATCCCGGTTATTTCTTCGATAATTGCCTTTTTCAAGCATCTGCGGCACAGTACGGGCAAAAAACGCAAAGCGCCGCAGGAGCAGGAAATTCCGGACAAGGAAACCCCGATTATCCATTCCGCGACTCTCGCGCAGGAGATAAAGCGGGTCGCGCTGGATTACCAGATGCGGATGCTGCCTCCGGGAAAGAGCCTGGCCCAGCAGCTGAGCGAGATGGAAGACCACTGGCGCAAGGTAATGGACAGCGAGGCGAAAAAACAGCTCGTGCGGGATGTCCATACCCAGATCAAGCGCAAATTAAAGCCCATTCTTGACGCACGGGGAAACAGGAAAATTACCCCCCAGGCCATCGACGAAATGGCGGATTCGGTTATCATGGTAAGCCCGGCCCTTACGGAGCTGAACAACAGCGACAAGATCCACAACTACGTGGCCCTCTACATCGCCAATCTGCTGAAACAGTAGGCAAGCCCCGGCAGCGACGGCCCCCGCCTGAAAAAAACGCAAAAAAAGCAGAAAAACGCCCCCGGATTAAAGCAAATTGGCGGGCAAACCCATTATATATATGTACGGGTTTTCCGGGCTTTCCCAATTCACGTACCCGGCGGATCTGCACGCTGCCGGAACCGCAGTATCGGGAGTTATTATGAATAACCTCAACTCAATCTTGATTGAAGGCAACCTGGTGCGGGACCCCCTCTACCGCACGACGCCCAAGGGCACCCATGTGTGTACTTTTACGCTTGCCTCCAACCGCTATTTCAAGCAGGATTCCAACCTTGAAAAAGAGGTGGGCTTCTTCGACGTGGAAACCTGGAGCCGGCTCGCGGATTCCTGTTACAACCAGGGGCACCGGGGCCGGGGGGTCAGGGTGGTAGGCCGGCTCAAGCAGGACCGGTGGAACGGGCCCGACGGCAAACCCCGGTCGAAGATCAGCATCGTGGCGGAGCATGTGGAATTCCGGCCGGAAGCCAGGGCGGAAGAAGCCGCCGGCCCGGAATACGCGGAAGCCCGGCAGCCGGGCAGCCAATACGCCCCGGACGCGGAAGCCTTTGCCGAAGAATTCGCCGCGCAGGAGGAAGCGGTTACGTTCTAGGCGGCGGGGCCCCGGCGGCGGATGCGGACACGGCGGCGGTGCCGGCGGCAGATGCGGCGGGGCTGCCGGCGGCAGAAGCCGCGCCCTGTTCCGCCGTGTAGAACCCGTCCTTCCAGTTGAAGCGGCTGATGCCGGGAAGGGGCGTTCCTTCGCGGATGGCCGCCATAAGTTTTTTGTAGTCTTTCTTTTTGACCGGGGGGCCGGACAGATCGACGACAAAGCGACGGAAGCCCGCCTCCTCCAGAAAGGGGCGCTTGTCCACGATGGAAAAGGGCGTTTCCGGGATAACCTGGGAGCCGCCGCCGCCAAGCAGCCTGAACCGGCCGCCCCGGCTGTCCTCGAAAAGGCCGAAGCCGTACTGCCGCTCCAGGGAGGCGCGGATACGGAACAGGGCGGGATAGGCGAACAGCGTAACCATGGCGAGGGAACGCCGGCCGGGGCTTACGGTGCGTTCCAGGTTCTGGCGGTTGTTTTCCAGCGGGGTAACAAAGGCGGAGACGCCCAGCGAGGCCACAAAGGACGCGGCCCAGCGGTTAAAGGTATAGAGGTACGGCCCCGCGATAAGGGCGACGGGCCTGGGCGGCGTCTTTCCGGGGGCCTCCGCGCCCCCGGGGGCCGGGGCCTTGTTTGCGGGCGCTCCGGCGCTGTTTCTGAACAGCGCGAAATGCCCCAAATTGTTGACTGCGAACTGGTAATAGCCCAGGGCGCGGAGGCGCGGTATTGCCCCGCCGAAAAAAGCCTCGTCCGACTGGGGGAACCAGGGGTCCAGGGCCAGGATAATTTCCCCGGCGCTGAAAGGCAGGGGCTGCCTGCCGGAGGCGAGCAGGCGGCCCGCAGTTTCGGCGTTAAGCGGGAGCATGACGCGCAGGGGCCGCTCCGTCTGAAGCGCGTAGAGGTCCTCGACGCGGGAAACCGCGGCGTATATGCCTTCGGGGAAGGGCGCGCCCTTTTTGGCAGGCCGCTCAAGCTCGATGTCCGGGGCCTTGTCCCGCCCGGGAATCCGCTTAAAAGCGCCCGCGTTCTTGACCAGCTGAGGGTAGCGTCTGCCCGTCTGCCGCGTCTGGATAAGGTAGACCGAATCCCCGGCGTTAAAGCCGTCCGGCATGGCCAGCCAGAGGCCGGCCGGAACGTCCGGCGGCTCCGCGCCCTGCCCTGCCCCGCGTTCCGTTTCAACGGCCCCGAGCTTGAAGGTTTTGCGCCCGGAATCGTCGGCGCGGTGGACACGCAGCGAATCCCCTGCCCGGGGAAGCACGGGCCCGGCCTGGATGAGGCCCTGCCGGTCCGCGCCGGAACCCCGCACCCGGAGCAACGCCCCCAGGGCGATGCCCGTACCGCCGTCCTGGCCCGCCTTGAGCCAGCCGGGGTCCGGCCCGGGCAAGCCGGAGTCGGCGGCCCCGCCGGAAACCGCGGCCTGGTCAAAAAAATAATACCGGGTCTTTTCGCGGGCAAAATCGTTCCTCAGTATCGCCTCGGCTTCCCTCAGGCTCTGTTCCCGATCGCCTTCAAGCCCGTCGAGAATCCGGCGGTAGGCGGAGACCACGGTCCCCACGTACTCGGCGCTTTTCATGCGGCCTTCGATTTTAAAGGAATTGACCCCCGCTTCCGCCAAATCGGGAACCAGGGCGGCAAGTTCCAGATCCGCCGGGCTGAAGTAATAGCCCTGCTCCCCGCCCTGCCGGTACAGCCTGCGGCAGGCCTGGGTACACATGCCCCGGTTGGCGGACTTTCCCCCGAGAAAGCTGGAAAAAAGGCAAAGCCCGGATTCGCTTACACAGAGCGCCCCGTGGACAAAGACCTCAAGCTCGGAGCCGGTCCTGGCCCTTATGCCGCGTATCTCGTCCAGGGAAAGCTCCCGGGAAAGCACCACGCGGGAAAGGCCGTGTTTGGAGAGCAGGTTCACCCCGCCGCTCGACGCGACATTCATCTGGGTGGAGGCGTGGAGCCTGAGCGCGGGGAATTCCCGGGCGGCCATCGCGATCACCCCGAAATCCTGGACAATGAGGCCGTCCGGGCCAAGCGCGGCAAGGTACTTGAGAAGCTGGTACATCCGGTCCGCTTCCCGCTGCTCGAAAACGGTATTTACCGTAACGTACAGCTTCCGGCCCATGCGGCGGAGGGCGCGGAGGGCCGCCTCGAACTGGGAATAGGCAAAGTTCGCGGTCCGCATCCGGGCGTTAAAGCTCTTGAGGCCCAGGTAAACCGCGTCCGCGCCCTCGGCAATCGCGGCGTCAAGGGCTTCCGGGGAACCGGCGGGGGCAAGTAATTCGGGGATTTTCACCGCGTATTCAGATTAGATCGCTGAACAGGCCCTGGATCTGCGCTTTCGGCACCGCGCCGGCCTGCTGGCGGACAAGCCTGCCGTTATGGTAAACGATCAGGGTAGGTATGGAAACAACCCCGTGCCGGCCCGCCAGTTCGTTCTCCTCGTCCACATTGATCTTGCAGACCTTGAGCCTGCCTGTATATTCTTCCGCTATCTGGTCAAGCACCGGGCCGACCATCCGGCAGGGGCCGCACCATTCCGCCCAAAAATCCAGCAGTACCGGCAGCGGCGACTT
>JAIRRR010000217.1 GCA_031255875.1 Treponema sp. | reverse complement strand
TTGGGAATTAATATCGGTTCGACCAGTCTGAAAATGGTCCTGATGGAAGACGGCAAGGCGAAATGGAGCGCCTTTACCCCGCACGAGGGGGATTTTGCCGCGGCGGCGCGGAAGCTGCTCGCGGAGGGGCGGGTTCCGGAGGGGACGCCCGCCCTGGTGACCGGCAACGAGGGCCGGTATATGTTTGACGCGGCGGGGACTCTGGAGCCGCTCTGCACGGAGGCGGCGATCAGGGCGCTTGGCCTGGAGGCCGACGCGGTGGTGAGCATGGGCGGGGAAGACCTGGTGGTCTACTCGCTGGACGCTTCCGGCAAGATTATCAACAACTTTTCCGGGAACAAGTGCGCTTCCGGCACCGGGGAATTCCTTAAGCAGCAGCTTGCCCGCATGGACATGACCCTGGACGACATCGACCGGGTAAGCGACCAGGCAAAGGTCTACCCGCTTTCCACGCGCTGCTCGGTGTTTATGAAGAGCGACTGCACCCACAGGCTGAACAAGCGCGAGGCTACCAAGGACGATATTGTGCTGTCGCTGTCGGACGTGATGGCTGTCAAGGTTATCGACTTCTTGAAGCGGGCCAGGATTACGAGCGGTCGTGTGGTGCTTGCCGGGGGGATTACCCTGAACCGGCATATTATCCGCTTTATCCGGGAAAAAGCGCCCGGCATCGAGTTTATCATCCCCGGGGAAGCGCCGGTTTTCGAGGCCCTGGGCGCGGCGGTTCTGGCGTCCCGGAGCGGCAGCCCGCTTCCGCCGCTGGAAAAACTGCTCAAGCCGAACGCCGTCCGCTTCGGTACCCTGGGCGCCCTGGCCGACTGGGAAGGCAAGGTCAGGTTTTTCGAGGCGAAAGAGGGAAAGGTGCGGCCCGGCCGCAGCTACATACTCGGCGTTGACGGCGGCTCCACCACCACCAAGGCCTGCCTGGTGGACACGGAGACCGACGAGATCGTGGCGAGCCACTACGGCCGCACCCACGGCGATCCGGTAAAGGCCCTGAAAGAATGCCTCCGCGTTATCCAGGAAAAGGTTGTCGCCGATACGGGCGGCAAGGACCTGGACATACGCCTCGTGTCGACCACCGGCTCCTCCCGGGAAATACTCGGCGTGTTCCTGGAAACGCCCGGCGTCTACAACGAGATTATCGCCCATTCGGTGGGCACTACCTACTTTGACGCAAGCGTGGAGACTATCTTCGAGATAGGCGGGCAGGACGCGAAGTACGTGCTCCTGAAAAACGGCGTGCCCATCGACTACGCCATGAACGAGGCCTGTTCGGCCGGGACCGGCTCCTTCCTGGAAGAGAGCGCGTCCGGGGACCTTTCGATACACAGCGCGAAAGATATAGGCCCCATCGCGCTGAAAGCAGACGCGCCCTGCAAGTTCGGCGAGCACTGCTCCGCCTTTATCAACAGCGATATACGCAAGGCGGTGCAGCAGGGGGCGAGCAGGGAGAATATTACCGCCGGGATCGCCTGCTCCATCGTTTCCAACTACCTGAACCGGGTGGTGGGGAACCGTACCATCGGCGGGAAGATCTTCCTCCAGGGCGGGGTGGCGAAAAACCCGGCGGTCCCCCTGGCCTTTGCCATGCTCCTGGACAAGGAGATACTGGTGCCTCCCGCGCCGGAGCTTATGGGCTGTTTCGGCGTGGCGCTTCTGGCAAAGCGGAAAAACGCGGCCGGCCTTCTGGAAGAAAAGGCCGTGGTTATCGACGAGCTTATAGGCCGGGAGATAGGCTACGAGCGGGTCTTTACCTGCCAGAGCTGCGAGAACCGCTGCCCTATCCAGGTTCTGTCGGTCGGCGCGTCCGGGGGGCGTCCCGGCGGCGGCAGCAAGTACATGTTCGGCGGCCGCTGCAACAAGTACACCAATATGCGCAAGCACGTAAAGGATGTCCCGGTTTTCGACTATATTGAAAAGAGGCAGCGCCTGCTGTTCGAGGAATACGCAGCCCCTGCGGCATCGGAGTACCGGCGCGGCTTTACCGTTGGGATTCCCCGGTGTTTTTCTACCCATACCCTTTACCCCCTTTATTCGTGGTTCTTCCACGAGCTTGGCATCAGGACCGTCCTTTCCACGGAGGTTGTCCACGCGGGGGTTGCCCGCTCGGAATCGACGTACTGTTTCCCTGCGGAGATCGCCCACGGCGCGGTCCAGGACTGCCTGGACAAGGGCGTGGACTACGTGCTGCTCCCCCATTTCCGCGACATGCCCAGCTACGAGGACGATGTGCACGCGAACTTCTGCCCCATAACGCAGAGCCTGCCGTACTATATTGAAAAGGCGTTCCCGGAAATTGACAAGGGCAAATTCCTGCCCCTGGTGGTAAGTTTCAAATTCGGGGAAGGGAAGGCCCTTGAACTCTTCAATTTGATGAGCGAAAGGCTGGGCATCGGCGCGGAGGAGACCGGGGCCGCCTTTGAAAAAGCCCTGGCAAAACAGCAAGAGTACTTTGCCGCGGCCCGGAAGCTCGGGAAAGAGGCGCTGGACGATGCCCGCAAGGCGGACCGGCCGGTAATCGCCCTGCTGGGGCGGCCCTACAACGCATTTACCCCGGAGGCGAACATGGGCATCCCCCGGAAATTCTCCACGCGGGGGTATTCGGTAGTGCCGTTCGACATACTGCCCTTCGAGGGGGAAGCCATCTTCCCCAATATGTACTGGTACTACGGGCAGCAGGGCGTAAAAGCGGCGGAACTGTTAAAAAAAGAGGACAACATCTACGTCACCTATATAACGAACTTTTCCTGCGCGCCCGACTCGTTCATCCTTCACTATATTAAATGGATAATGGGGCAGAAGCCCTTCCTGGTGCTGGAGCTGGACTCCCATTCCGCCGATGCCGGAATCGACACGCGGGTTGAGGCGTTCCTGGACATTATCGACGGGTACCGGGCGAAGAAGGACGCCCTTGAAGCGGAGCGCTACAGCAACGGCTGGCGCTTCGTGTACGATCCCCAGGCGGTCTCCGCCGGGGACGATGTGCGCATCGAGAACAGCAAGACCGGGGAGAAGGTGCGTATCCGGGGCAACAAGCGGGTCAAGGTCCTGCTTTCCAACATGGGGGCCATCTCCACCGAGTACATGGGCGCGGCGGTGCGCAGCCTTGGCATTAACGCGGAAGCCCTGCCGGTGGCTACCGCGAAGACTGTTCAGGTAGCCCGCGCCCACGCTTCGGGAAAGGAGTGCGTGCCGAGCCATCTGGTGCTGGGGAGCGCCCTCCAGTTTTTCGCGAGCGACAAGTACCGCAAGGACGAGCTCTACCTGCTCTTCGTCCCGATTACCACAGGCCCCTGCCGGACCGGGCAGTACTATGTGTTCTACGAAAACCTCTTCCGGGATCTGCGGCTTGAAAACGTCGTGGTGTTTATTTTGTCCGCCGATAATTCCTATACCGAGCTGGGGCCCGGTTTCGCGGGGGAAATGTGGAAGGGGCTGGTGCTCTCCGACTACCTGAAAGACATCCAGAACGCCCTGAAGGCCACTGCGGCTGACCCGGCAAAGGCCCTGGCGAGCTTCGAGAAATCGTGGCGGGGCCTGATGCACACGGTGGAATTCGCTCCCAAAAATATCTGGAAAGGGCTTAGCCAGGTCGCGGAAGATGTAAAGAAAATACCGCTGAAACAAAAACTGGAAGATCTTCCCCGGGTGCTTATCGTGGGCGAGATTTACGTGCGCCGGGACGATTTTGCCGTGGGCGAGCTCACCGACCTTATGAGCGAGCGGGGCATAGCGGTAAAAGTGTCGGGGATCTGCGAGTGGATACACTACCTGGATTTTGTGCGGGAATACTCTTTCAAGAAACTCATCAAGCTCAGGAAAAAAGGGAGCCGGCTTTTCTCCAAACCCTGGCGGGACCTTAAAAAACTTGAAATAGAGATGTGGTGGAAACACCGGCAGGAAAAGAAAGCGCTTTCCATTCTAAAGCCGACCGGGCTTATCCCCGAGACGCCCCACGACATGCGCCTGATCATGGAAAACGCCCAGAAGCATTTTGTGAACCTGGAGCTTAACTCGGAAATCGCGGTTTCAAGCGGGGTCGCGGCCACGGCCATGGAGCACGGCTATTCGGGCATAGTGAATATCAGCCCCTTCGCCTGCCTTATCGGGCGGGTTATCGAGGGCCTCTTTACCCCCTGGGCCCGGGAGCGGAACTACCCGATCCTGTCGGTGGAAGTGGACGGGAACCTGCTCCCCCCGAATATCGTGAACAAGCTCAATATCTTTATGGTAAACGTGCTGCGCTTCAAGGGGAACAGCGATTTGTCCGGCCTGGTGGACAAGGCCTGGAGCGGCGCGTTCGGGGCCGCCCGGTAAGGGGCGCGGGCGTGATTTTAACATTTATCGGCGAGGGATATGGCGGAAATCGGAATGATTAAATATAATTAGAGTCTGTCCTTAATGTAGACACATTATGGACAGACACCCTTGAAAACCGCATTTTCGCAGCCCTTGGGCGAGAAAATGCAAGGTCTGTCCGCAAAGCAACTGACTTTGTGGACAGACACTAATTAGAAAAGCGAGGCAGGAGACTGCTTCCAAATAGGAGGGTATATTCATGGATTTACTGGATCGTTACGGCATTCAGGCCTCTTTTGACACGGTACGGCATCTTATTGACCGGAAACAGGCAGCCATGACATCAAATAACAAGGCTAATCTGGAGCAGTCCATAGGTTTTATGGATAATATAATTAAATCTCTTGATTCTCTTGATTCTGACGGCCTGAATAAGGGACAGACTTGTTATTATTTTACGCCGAATCTTAAAGAAATCATAAGTATCTACGAAAAAAAGAATTCAAAAATGTCAAGAGAAATGCTGAATGAAAGCAAAGATTATTTTTGCCATATAAAGTCAAGGTTGACATTATTACAACAAGAACCCCAGAGTTTCTATTCATCAGGAGAAGCGGAAGCAGTAAAAGATATAATTATCAAAATTATAAACATTTATTCCGAAGATTCATATATTGTTGAAAAAAACATTTCTCTGACAGAAGGGATATAATGCATGATACGTTGAAAAACAAACTTTATCGAAGAATTATCGGGTTATTCGATTTTATTGACGAGTTGGACGACAATGACTATTTCAATAATGCCTCTAATATTGCGATAAAAAATTATAGAACCATGGTAAAATATTTTATAGATCACTTTTCCGATATAGATATAATAAACTACCAAAGGTTGTATCTACTGATAAACAAACGGATAATACCTGATCTTCGTTATGTCCAACGCGCCAAAACCCGCAATATTCCATGGAGTCTTGTATCCAATTTGGACGAAATGCTAAAAGAAGAATTTGGCAAGGATTATTTATTGTTGTTCCGCCCGCAATGGCAATTTAATTTTTCGGTTGTTACTGACGATTTGGTGTTTTATTTGAAAAAGACATTGCTAATATTTTTCCCCGCCAATAAAACTGAAATCGACGGAATATTTTCAAATGAAAAGATTCATATTTTTTCGTTTCCCTTTCTTGAAAAGACCAATGTCCTTCTGAATTCTGTAATCGGACATGAAATAGGTCATTTTTATCATAAACGTTGGGAAGGAAACGAGTATCCCCGAATACGTGACGAACACAACAAAGAATTAAAAGATTATTATGAAAAAATCACCTCGGATGATTTCTTTATTGCCTATGAAAAAACCGAAGAAGGTTTAAAAATACTTTCAGGAATGTATAGAGAAATCATCTCAGATATCTATGGTTATTTTCTGTTTGGTCCGTCCATAATATTTTCCCTTTACGATATTTCCATATTTGAAACCAGGCCGGTTTTGCCGTCAGAAAAAAACGGTTATTATCCGGCGACAAAATACCGAATTAGAATACTCGTGAAGTATTTGCTGGAAAGAGACGATGGTATAAAAACGCTTATTTTAGCGGACACTGAATCATCTTTGTATCTTAAAAAATATATTGAGCGGATGCATCAATATCTCAGCACGGAGGATGATTTACAATTATTTTCCAACGAATTGTACTTTGAAAAAAGATTGTTTGAATCATCGTTGGACAAAATTATTGACGTGGTAAAGAAAAGCATATTGGGAAAACATCTGGAATATAGCGATATTGACAAGCTTTTCAGTAAGCTGGGAAATGGCGTCCCCATTAATGAGCTCGACAATGTTCCGATTGATATTACCAAAATATTATTTACCGGTTGGATATATTTTGTCAAAATCAACGAGCAATATACAGGCGATGAGTATGTATTAAATTACCAGATATTAATGCGATTATTGTTAAAATCCCTTCATTCCAGTTATATCCACAAAAAATATTTAAAGGAGGCGAAGATGAACCATGAGTGTCTTGTCCAGGGACGAAATTGAGCAACGGCTGAATACGAATGGTATAAATAGTATTATTGTTACTCCGATACTTGATAAAATAGAGCAAATCAATCAGATAGGTATTGATTGCAGACTTTCTAATCAGTTTATTATTTTCAAGACACAAAATATTGAATCTTACGACATAAAAAAATTCATTGATAATCCTCAATATTCAAGAAAATATCAAAAGGAAGTTATTATTCCATTTGGAGAGAGTTTTGTTCTGCATCCGCAGACAATGGTTTTAAGCAGTACCTTCGAATTTGTCTCATTGCCGAATGATATTGAAGCATCTATCGAAGGAAGATCATCCTGGGCGCGGACCGGTCTGATGATAGCGACTGCTGTTTATGTAGATCCCGGTTTTAAGGGATGTATAACCCTTGAATTATGCAATCTTTCCAATGTTCCGTTAAAATTATTTCCCGGAATGAGAATTGGGCAAATTGTTTTCGGTAAAACATCGTCGCCGTCAAAATATGAGGACAGAAAATATCAGTATCCCATCGGGCCTGAAATATCAAAAATAAAAAATGATGATGATAATTTGTTTTTTTTGAATTTCTGATTTTCCGTTTGAGTAGGCGGAGTACGGAATCTGCCAATATTGCCTGTTTTCATTATGGATAATTAAAATTTTGGTAATCCCTGGCTTGAAATGTCGGCCGGTGCGGCCTGTGAAGCGCCGGGGCCGTTATCCGACAGGCGGCGCAAGAACAGTGACCATGCGGCTCTGCCGCCTTGACCTGGTGAAGGACGGCCTCTATACTTGGTCTTATATTGACGATGGGAAGGCGGGTTTTGCTCCCTTGGGACGGCGGCGGGAGAAGCCCGGAAATTTACACCGGCGTGTTCGGGGCCGCCCGGTAAGGGGCGCGGGCGTGATTTTCGCCGGCGTTCCCCTTGATTTTCCCCCCGCCGCCGCTTAAATTTCAGGAAAGGAAGGATGCTATGCACAGATTGGATTTTCCCGATGATTTTCTCTGGGGGACGGCGACCGCCAGTTACCAGGTTGAGGGCGCAGGCCGCGAAGGGGGCCGGAGCGAGTGTATTTGGGATGCTTTTTCCCGGAAGCCCGGCGCGGTGTACGGCGGGGAAAACGGGGAAATCGCCTGCGATCAGTACCACCGCTACAAAGAGGACATCGCGCTCATGGCGGAGCTGGGCTTTAAGTGCTACCGCTTTTCCCTCGCCTGGCCCCGGATCATCCCCGGGGGGGACGACGGCCGGGTGAACAAGGAGGGGGTCGCCTATTACAAGGCCCTGATTAAAGAGCTGCACGATCGCGGCATTAAAGCCGCCGCCACTATTTACCACTGGGACCTGCCCCAGTCCCTGGAGGACAAGGGCGGCTGGCCCGAGCGCCGCACCGCGGAGGCTTTCGCGGAATTCGCCAGGGTCTGCTTTGCCGAATTCGGCGATACCGTGGATCAGTGGATCACCATAAACGAGCCGCTCTGTGTAGCCTTCCTGGGGTACTACCTCGGCGTTCACGCGCCGGGGGTAAGGGATATCGGCAAGGCGATCCGGGCGGCGCACCATGTGAATCTTGCCCACGGGCTGGCGGTAAAAGCCTACCGGGAAACGGGCCTTAAAGCGCCCATCGGGATTACCTGGAACCCCAGCGCCTTCCGCCCGGCCACGGCAAGCGAGGCCGACAAAAAAGCGGCCCTGGCCGCCCGCGCGCTTGAGGGCGAGGTCTTCATGCTGCCCGTCCTGGCCGGGAAATACCCCGAAATCGTCGGGGAGCTCAAGCTCCCCCTTCCTGTCCGGGACGGGGATCTGGACATTATCCGGCAGAAAATCGATTTTATCGGCATAAATTACTACAACGAAAACCCGGTCGCCTACGATCCGGGCGCGGATTTCAAATACGTTTCCAAACCGTCCTGGCAGGACGCGAGCAGCATGGGCTGGCCCACGGTCCCCGGCGGGCTTGAGCGGCTGTTGCTCTGGGTGTCGGGCCTCGCGGGGGATCTTCCCATTTACATTACCGAAAACGGCTATGCCTCTGCGGATGTTGTTGACGCGGCAGGCCGGGTCCACGACATCGGCCGGATCAGGTATGTCCGCGAACACCTCGAAGTCTGCCAGGACCTTATCAGGCGGGGGGTAAAACTCAAAGGCTACTACGCATGGTCCTTCATGGACAATTTCGAGTGGTCCTACGGGTACACCGAACGCTTCGGCATTGTCCATGTTGACTACGTTACCCAGAAGCGGACCCCGAAAGACAGCGCGTATTTCTTTAGGGATGTGATTGCCGGTTATGGCGAGTGGTAAGACAAACATAACCGCATGGTAAGACAGCTCCTCCTGCAATTCGTACTGATACTGTTCAACGCTTTTTTCGCCTCGGCGGAGATCGCCCTGATCTCCGTCAGCGACGCCAAGCTGGAACTTATGGCCGCGGGCGGCGACAGGCGCGCGAAAAAACTCCTCTCCCTTACCAAGCAGCCGGCCCGTTTCCTGGCCACTATCCAGGTGGGCATCACCCTGGCGGGCTTTCTGGGAAGCGCCTTTGCCGCGGACAACTTTGCCGAAAGGCTGATGCTGGCATTTGCCGGCGCGAATCTCCCCCTTTCCCCTGCGGCCCGGCGGACCATCGCGGTCGTGGTAATTACCGTCATCCTCTCGTTCTTTACCCTGGTGCTGGGCGAACTGGTCCCCAAACGCATCGCCATGCGGAAGGCGGAAAAGCTGGCGTTCTTGATGGCCGGCGTTATCTTCGCGGTTTCGAAAATTTTCTCCCCGGTAATATGGCTCCTTACCAAGTCAACGAACGCGCTGCTGCGGCTCTTTAGAATCGATCCCAACGCGGAAGAAGAAACGGTCACCGAGGAGGAGATACGGATGATGGTTGACGCGGGCAGCGAGAAGGGCACCATCGACGCCGGCGAGCAGGAGATTATCCACAATGTATTTGAGTTTGACAACCGCAGCGCCGGCGAGGTGATGACCCACAGGACCAGCGCCGTCATGCTCCAGCTTAAGGACAGCGACGCGGAATGGGAAAAGATCATCACCGACACCCGCCACAGTTTTTACCCCATAAGCGGCGGGACCGCCGACGACATCAGGGGGGTGCTCTGCGCTAAAGACTACTTCCGCCTTAAGGAGCGGGGCCGCGAGGCCGTTATGGCCCGGGCGGTCAGCCCCCCAAACTTTGTCCCGGAAACAGCGAAGACGGACGTGCTGTTCAAAAACATGAAGAACAGCCGCAACCATTTTGCCGTGGTTCTGGACGAATACGGCGGCATGAGCGGAATCATAACCATCAACGATCTTCTGGAAGCCATTGTCGGCGATTTTGACGACAGCGTTTCCGTCCGCCCCCTGATAGAAAAACTGGAAAACGGCGTCTGGCGCATCGACGGCAAGGCGCCTCTGGACAAGGCGGCCAAAACCCTGAAAGCCAAGCTCCCGGTGGACGATTACGATACCTTCGGCGGCTACGTGTTCAGCCTCCTGGGGGAGATCCCCGAGGACGGTGTCCAGGCGGATATAAATGACGGCGATCTGCGTATCCATATCGAGGGGATCAGGGAGCGGCATTTGGAGACGGCGCTGGTGCGGGTGGCCCGATAGCCGCCGTTTGGGGCGGGGTGGTTCATTTAACTTCGATATTTGTTTATGCTGGTTTAGAAGGGAGGACTGCCATGCGCAAGAAGATCAGGGTGGGCATCCTGTTCGGCGGGAAGTCGGCGGAGCACGAGGTATCCCTGCAATCGGCGAAGAACGTGTACGAGGCCCTGGACCGGGAGAAATTCGAGCCGGTGCTGATCGGGATCGACAAATCCGGCAGATGGCTCCTGAACGACGAGACCAGGTTCCTCCTGGACGCCGGGGACCCCAAGCGCATCCGCCTGAACCAGGACAGCAGGGCCGTGGCGCTGACGCCGCAAAGCCGGGGGCTTATTTCCGGCCTGGCCGGCGGCCGGGACGAGGGGGCGGTTGACGTGGTCTTCCCCATACTGCACGGCCCGTTCGGGGAGGACGGCACGGTGCAGGGCCTCCTCAAACTGGCGGACCTCCCCTTTGTGGGGACCGGGGTGCTCGCCTCTGCGGCCGGCATGGACAAGGATGTGATGAAGCGCCTGCTCCGCGACAGCGGGATCCCCATAGGCAGGTTTCTCACCCTCTGGTCCCATGAAGAGCCGCCCGGCTACAAGGCCGTTACGGAAAAGCTGGGTTCCCCCCTCTTTATCAAGCCGTCCAACATGGGCTCTTCCGTGGGGATAAGCAAGGCCCGCAACGAGGAAGAGTACCGCGCGGGCGTCAGGGAGGCGTTCCTCTACGACCGGAAGATCATCCTGGAGGAATTTATCCGGGGCCGGGAGCTTGAGTGCGCGGTCCTGGGGAACGAGGAACCGGCGGCCTCCGTGCCGGGGGAGGTGATTTCCACCCACGAATTCTACTCTTACGACGCGAAATACCTGGACGAGAACGGGGCCGTCCTGGAGATTCCGGCGAAGCTGCCCGCTTCCCAGGCGGCGCAGGTCCAAAGCCTGGCGGTAAAAACCTTCCGGGTTCTGAACTGCGAGGGCCTGAGCCGGGTTGATTTTTTCCTCCGGGAGGACGGGCAGCTCCTTGTGAACGAGATCAACACCATGCCGGGCTTTACCAGGATAAGCATGTACCCCAAGCTATGGGAAGCCACGGGCATTCCCTACACCGCCCTGATTACCCGCCTGATCGAGCTCGCGATTTCGCGCTACGAGAAAGAACGGGCGCTGAAAACGAATTACGGTTAAGGCCGGCCTAATTGGTTTCGGGCTTCAGGCCCGGCATATCCCATGCCGGAGGAATTTTGACCGGCAGGCCCCGGGAATCGACCAGGGCCCAGGTAACTTTCGCCTGCACGATAAGGTCCTCCCCCCGGTGTATCTCCTGGGCGATGATCCCGCTCGCGGCCCCTTTCTTGACAGGCCAGCATCGTATCCGCAGCACATCGTCGGTAAGGGCGGATTTTTTATAATCTATCTCGACCCGGGTTATATAAACCCCGTAACCGGCCCGGACAATCGCCGG
>JAIRRR010000146.1 GCA_031255875.1 Treponema sp. | reverse complement strand
CCGTTCCAGGATACCAGGTTGAGTTCCTTTTTCCAGCCGCCCTTTTCTTCCGAAATGACGCCGTAAGCCTTCAGAATGTCAAAAGTGATGTCCGCCATGAATCCTCCTAATTATTCAATAATTGCATTTTTCCGATTGAAAAAACACCGGGTATAGCCTACTATATATATAATGGGTTTTATCTCTGATTTGCTTCAATCCGGTTAAAAGATAAATTTTGAAAAGGAGATCTTTATGAAATTTATACGATCCTGGCTGTTGCTTCTGGGGGCGCTGCTGCTCCTGGCTGTTGCGGCCTGTTCGAGCAGCCCTCCCCCGGAGGAACCCGTCGCGCCGGCCCCCGCGCCCGCTCCGGAAAGCCCGCCGCCGCCCGCGCCTGAACCCGCGCCCGCCCAGGCCGATCCCCGGGAAGCGCTGATGGCTTCCCTGAACGAACTGCTCGCCCGGCTGGATGCGGCAAGGAACGGCGCCTATGCGTTTGACGGGCCGGTTTATTTCAAGTCCGAGACGGACGATGCGGAAGCCGCCTATGTTTCGGCCGGCGCGGAGGCGGAAACTGGTACGCCTGAGCAAATAGAGGAGGCGATAGCCCGCTATACCCAGGTTACGGAAGCCTTTGAGAAGATTTTCGCGGATTCCGTCCCCCTGTATGCCGAGGACAGGATCAGGGAGCTTATCGCGGCGCGGGACGCCGCCTCCCAGGCAGGGGCCCCGGAGCTGACTCCGGAAAGATTCCAGTCCGCAGAAGACGATACCGAAAATGCCCGGCAACTTTACGAAGAGGAAAAGGACTATTACGGCGCCGCCTCCGCTGTTTCCCTGGCGATAAACAAGTACAAAGCCCTGGACATCGGAACCCGGGCGTATTATACCCGGGAACAGATAGAATACTACAACTTTGAACGCTACGATCCAGAAAATTTCGCCCATACCGACGACCGGGCCGTTACGGCGATTGACGCTTATGACAACGGCGATCTCGATACGGCCCTGGACGCCGCCGAAGAGTGCCTCGTCCGGTATACGGTCATCCTCGGCGCGGGGATGAGGGCCTATGCCGCCGAACGGCGGGACGCGGCGGACGGCGAGCGGCGTTTCTCCATCGAAATGAAAGCCAATATAGCGGTCAAGGATGATTTTGCCGCAGCCCAGGGCGTCTTTGATTCTGCGGAAAGGGCTTTCCAGGGCGAGCAGTACATCGAAGCCGCGAGGCTGTATTTCCAGGCCGAATTCGCCTTTGCGGAAGCCGGCGCGGCCGCCGAGCAAAAGCGGCTTCTTGCGGAAGACGCGATAAAGAGGGCCGAGGCGTCCACCGCCGCGAGCGAGAATACCGCCCGGAATGCCGAAGGGCTGTAGGAGGAGATACTTATGAACCGAAAATATACATTCGTTTTGGCTTTTGCGCTGCTGTGGGGGTTTTTGCTTGCCCCTGATCTGTCTGCCCGGCCCATAACCGACGGCTCTTTGAGCGGCCGGGCGGCCGGGGCCGTTTCTTCCGGCGCTGCCCGCGGCGCGACGCCGTCCGCGGTTTTTTCTCCGGGGGCGCAGCGGGGCCCCAGGAATTTTCTCAATAACGAGTATTACCGGGAGAGCGTCCGGCTGACCAAGCTGGCCCAGGAAACCTACGATTACGGCGATTTTGATCTGGCCCGCGAATACGCGGAAAAAGCCCATGAAAACGCCCGGCTTTCGGATGAGTACATAGCCTTGCAGCTTAAGATTGCCGAAGCCGTCGAGGCCATCGCCGCCGCCGATCAGCGGATCAGCTGGGCTATCGGCGTCGGGGCGGATCGGCGCTACCCAAGGGAATTCGCCGTAGCGGCGGCCTCGCGGGATAGCGCGGTTTCTTACTACGGCGCGGAAAGCTGGGATGACGCCATCGCCGCCGCCCATCGGGCCATAAACGCCCTGGCCTTTGTGGAAGGCGATCCCGGCATATTGCTCCCGGCCCAGTACCGGGTCCGCCCCTGGTCGGTTTCCCGTGACTGTTTCTGGAATATCGCCGGCAGGAGCTGGGCTTACGGGGACAGTTTCCTCTGGTCCCGGCTCTACGATGCCAACAGGTCGAAGCTCTCCGATCCCGGCAACCCGAATCTTATCCACCCCGGAACTGTACTGGATATCCCCAGCATCAGGGGCGAGGAACGGGAAGGGCTTTGGAACGAAGATACCGAATATCCCGCTTTCCGTTAAAAAGTCCCGCCGCGTTGTAGGTACAGCATCAGCGCGGCGGCCATTAAGGCGTGGATGTAGGGCGGTTTTCCCATGGCGCGTATCACCTCTTCGGCCGGGAGCAGCTCTACGTTCACGTATTCATCCTCGTCCAGCCGCTGGTTTCCCGTGTCCGCCAGATCTTCCGCCAGGAAAAAATGAACCCGGTTTCCCATAATTGCCGGATTGGGGCTCATTTCCCCCAGCCTGGTCACCCTGGACGGGCGGTAAGCCGTCTCTTCCTCCAGTTCCCGGGCGGCCGCCTCTTCCGGATTTTCCCCGCGCTCAAAAACCCCGCCCGGAAATTCCAGGGAAAGCTCCCTGGCCCCGTGCCGCCACTGGCGTACCATGACAAAGCGCCTGCCTTGGGCGTCGTCCAGGACCGGGACTACCACGGCCCAGTCCGGGGCGTCCATAGCAGTGTAGATGCCGGTTTTCCCCGAAGGGGAGCGGCAGAGGCTCTCCCGTATAGAAAAAAGCCGGTTCTTGAAAACCGGCCTGCTGCTTTCCTCGGTCCATATTAAGTCCATTGGCGAATGGTACTCGATTCTTCGCGCTGCTTCTACCCGCAGCCGCAGATCTCCTTTTGACAGGCGGCAGGCCGGGGCTTATGCTAAAAGCAGGGGGCAGCTATGGCAATCATAACCATTTCGCGGCAATTGGCCTGCCTGGGCGACGAGACCGCCCAGGAATTGGCGAAACTTTT
>JAIRRR010000125.1 GCA_031255875.1 Treponema sp. | reverse complement strand
GGCGGCGTATTTTTTCCTGATGGCCTGGACCTGGGGCGGCGTTTCCGCCGGCATGGAGGAAGTTACCTTTCCCCGGATTTCCGCCTTGAACGCCTCGCGGTCGTAATCGCTTATCCCTTTCAGAAGGGCCATGATCGTTCCGGTGGATTTGCCCAGGTTGGTAAGGGAATCCCCCAGGATGGTTATGGAAAGCGGGTCCTTCTGAGTTTTGGCCTGGTTTACCAGTTCTACCAGGTGGTTGGTGTTTGTATTGGCCGCCGCGTCGGTTACGAAACGGACCCAGTCGATGTACTTGATAAGGCCGAGTATGCGCTTGATCTTTTCAAGGCTGAAATTGGCCAGGGTAAACTGGTAAAAGTTGACGATAAAATCGAGCTGGTTGTCAAAGGCGGCAAGCCTCAGCCCCATCCGATCGGCCCGCTCGTTTTCCGGGAAATTCCCGGTTTCGGGGATTTCGATCTCCGCGATCTTCGCCTCGTCTTTGTAGGGATCTTCCCGGATAAGTTTCCTTTTTAGAAGCAGGGAATAAATCGAGTAAAACGCATTGTGGAAAGTCCTGAAGCTCTCTTTCAGCTTGGGCATCTCCTCCCGTTCGAGTTTTTCCGCCCGGGTACTGAGGGCTTCCGCCATTTTCATCCGATAGTCCGCTAAATCTGCCATTATTTTTAGTATGAATTATTATCCAAATTAAAGCAATCCGCCAAGTGATTCCCATAGTATTTATATGAGGCAATTACTGTGTTTTAAGGCCGGGCGCGGCGCCGCCCGCAAGATCCGCGCGTTCGCGCGGGCGCACGCGCTCCTTGCCGGGATCCTCCTCGCTTCGTGCGCGGAGCCGGTCATCGCCCCGGCTTACCGGGTGAATTTTCCCGAACCGCCCGCCGTCTGGACAGACGCGCTGGGGCCGCCCTCCTGGGAACTCCTCTGGGTTGACGGCAACGGGGCCCTCCGGAACGCCCGCTATCCGGAAGGCGCGGAACCGCGCGTCGGGCTTGCGCAGGGACGGGCCGCCCCGATCCTGGCCCGGCCCTTCTGGCCGGCTGCCGCGCCTGCGGGCGGGCGGGCAGGCGGCGGGCTGCAAAGCGGCCTGATGAAAAGCGCCGGCGCGATCTTCCCCTTTGACGCGGACGGCGATTCTGTCCGGCTGAGCTGGGAGGGCGGGGTGGCGGCGGAATTCTACCTTGCCCTGGCAAAGGCCTGCCTTGCGCGGGAGGCCGGCGCGGCGGGCGGCGCTTCCGCTTCGGCCCGGCGGCGGCCCGAATGGTTCAACTGGCCCAGGTTCCGCGCGCTGCTCCGGAGCGAAAGCGTCCCCGAAGATCTGCGGGAAGATCCCTGGCTCGCCGACTGGGACGCGCTGGCAGCCAGGACCGTCGAGTCAGGCTGGAACAGCAGCCGGATCAGGGCGGCGGAGCGCGTCCCCCTGGTTGTGCTTGTCCCTGCGGACGGGCCCTGGTTCGGCGCTTCCCCGTTCGCGCCCGTGCGTTCCTGGAAAGCCGGGGAACGGACGGAGCTTTTAGCGCGGGAAACCCCGGAGCTTCTCCTTTCGCCTTCCGGTTATCTGAAGTATACTGAAAGTGATTATGTATGGCATGAATGGGGGGAATAGCGGGGATTCGCGGTTCAACTTTCCCGCAGTTTTCCTCGCGCTGCTCTGCCTTTGTCCCGCCTGCTCATGCCGGCGGGCCGTTCCGGAGCCCGCTCCCCGGGCGGCCCCGGAAGAAGACGCGCCCGGGCCGGCGTATCCGGCTGCGGACAAACTATTCGCGGTTGTAAGGCCCGGGGACAGCCCCATCTGGTTCGAGTTCGGCCCGGAAGGCCCGGTCCACATCGCCTCGCCGGAAGAAGCCGCAGTCGTCCCTTTCCGGCCCTGGCCGGCCGCCCGTTTTGCCGCCGGCATGAACCCGGGGCCCGGCCGCCTGGTAATGGCGGTCAACGGTTACGGCTTCTTGCTGTGGACTCCCCGGGACGGGGAGGCCGCCCTTTACCGGCTGCCCGAACCAGGCTGGGACGGCCTGACCGTGGCGGCCCTGTTCCGTTATCCCCGTGCCGGGGACGGCGGCGGGGCCTGGGACGCGGCCCTGCTCTACCGGGACGATGTGTTTTCCGCCGCCGCCGGGCCGCCCGAAGAGCGGGTCCGCGCCCTGCCTCCCGGCGGCTTTGAGGCGGAAGCCCCGGACATTCCCGCCTTTGCCCCGCTTCCCGGGAGCGAGGGCTGGGAGCTTAAGTCCCTGCGCCAGGGCAGGGACGGGGCCTGGTATTTCCGGGGCGCTCGGGACAGCGGGAATCCCGCGTCCGTCTATTACCGGGCGACGGAATTCGGTTCTGCCGGAAATTCTATAGGGCCTGGGGTTTTCAGAAACGCGGTGTCGCCCTATAATTATGAAGAGGCGCCTTCTGTTTTGCGCGTAGTTCTGGAAGATGCGGCCGCCCTGGAGGGCGGCCGGGCGCTGATTGCGGCGGTTATTTCGCCGGATTACGATGCGCCCCGCTATTTTTCCGCCGGCAGTTTCGCAGGCCGGGAAGCGGCCTCCTTTACGGAGCTTTCCGGCTTTTACCTGCCGCCGGAATTCCCCGGCCGGGAACCAGGGCCTTTCGCGGCGGCGCTCTTCCCGGACGGGCGGCTCGTATGCGCGGCGGGCGGGGGAAAGGCGATCCGGGCGGCGCT
>JAIRRR010000120.1 GCA_031255875.1 Treponema sp. | reverse complement strand
AACATGAGGAGGCTGCCGCCGCCTATGCGCCGGGGCGCGCAGAAACGCCCGCCCGCGCGGATATAGTACCGCGCCGCCATCAGGGCCGGGAGCACTTCCGCGGCAAGGGCGTCTGTTTTCAGCTTGCCGTTTTCCCGGTGGATAATCTCCGTAATCTCATCGATATGGGAACCCAGGTACTTTACCAGCTTCCTGAGGCGGGCGGCCCGCCCGGGGAAAGGGGTTGCGGCCCAGGCAGCCTGGGCAGGGCGGGCGGCGGCGATCTTCGCGGCAAGCGAATCCGGTGTCTCGGCCGCCCCGCCAGGCCCGCCCCGGCTTTCGGGCGCGTCCCCAATTCCATCGTTGTATACGGCGCTCATGTGCCCTCCTCATCATCCTTATACCCCGAGTATAGCCAAAAGCCCGGGCAGGATATAGGGGCGGCGTCCCGAGCCGGGACCTTGCCCTCCTTATGGGGATAAAGTATCATCACGGTATGAAGATTTGGCTCAAGATGCTCATCGGCGCGGTTTTGGGGATTGTCCTGGGATACCTGCTCCCCGAAGACAACGGGACGGTCCTGCGGGTTTTGGGCTGGCTGGAGGGGATGGCTATAAGGATCGGGCGCTACGTCCTGATCCCGGTTCTGTTTTTTTCCCTGATTATCGCGATTTACGAGCTGCGGCAGGACAAGCGGTTCTGGGGGCATGTTTTCCGGACCCTGCTGTTCATGCTTGGAACCGCGGCGCTCCTGATAGTCCTGGGGATCGTCGCCACCCGGATTTTTACCCCGGGCCGCATCCGTATACCCAGGGAAGAACAGGCCGAAAATGTCACGCTGGAAATTTCGCGGAATTTCCAGGAGCTGTTCCCGTCCAATATGTTTAACGCGCTGTCGGGCAGCGGGGAGTACCTCTTTCCGGTTTTTATCTTCGCGTTTTTTCTTGGGCTGGGGCTTTCCTACGACCGGAACTACTCAAGGCCGGTTATTTCCCTGATAGATTCCCTGTCGCGGATTTTTTACAACATAACAACTTTTTTTTCGGAGATTCTTTCCCCGGTGCTGATCGTGCTGGCATCTTACTGGGCCGTGCGTTTCCGCGAGATTCTGAAAAGCGGCGTCTTCCTGGAACTGATTCTGCTCCTGGGGATATTCAGCGCGGTCCTGGCCTTTATCGTTTTCCCGCTGCTCCTCTACTTTATCAAGCCGAAAATCAACCCCTGGGCCATACTGTACGGCTCCCTGGGGCCCGCCCTGGCGGCCTTTTTTTCCGGGGATATTAATTTCTCCCTGCCGGTCCTGTTGCAGCACACGAAAGAAAACCTGGGCGTCCGCCGGAGATCCAACGTGGTAACCCTGTCCCTTTACTCGGTATTCGGCAGGGCGGGGAGCGCCGCAGTCGCCGCCTCGGCGTTTATCGTGATCATCAATTCGTATTCCAGCCTGGGAGTTACCACAACGGACCTGCTCTCCATCGGGCTCAGGGCGCTGGCAATATCGTTCCTGCTGGCCCGCCGTCCCGGAGACGGGGCCTACGCCGCGCTCGCGGTGCTATGCACGAGCTACGGCCGGAGTTACGAGGCGGGCTACCTGATATTAAAGCCGCTGGCGTTCTACCTTGTCGCCGTGGGCACTTTTCTTGACGTAATGCTCGGCTGTTTTTCTTCTTTCGTCCTGGCGAGGATCGCGGGCTTTCAGGAAGACCGCACCCTGCGCCATTATATTTAGCAGTCTGCCGCGTTCCGCGCTTGCCGGATGAATCCGGGCCGCAAACCCGGCTACCAGAAACACCCTTCAAGGTAGAGGCAGAGCGCGTGGTAAACCGGCAGATGCAGTTCCTGCACCATGTAGGTTTCCTCCGCCGGGACGGCGACGCAGACATCGCAGAGGGTTTTGAGCAGGCCGCCCGCGCTGCCGGTCAGCCCCAGGACGCCGAGCCCCTTTGCCCTGGCCGTCAGGGCCGCGTGGCAGACATTCTTCGCGTTTCCGGACGTGGTGATCCCCCAGAAAACGTCGCCGGCGCTGCCGTAGACAAAAGTCTGCTGGGCATACGCAAACAGGGGATCGACATCGTTGCCGAAAGCCGTCGTCAGCGCGGCGTGGCCGGTCAGGTTGATCGCCGGGATACCCCCCTCCAGGGCGGCGGCAAGCCGGGCGCCCCGCTCTTTGTCCAGGGAGCGCAGTTTTTCCGCCACCAGGGGATCGATGGGCCGCTTCCTGCGGAAGGACTTTAAAAGCTCGCCGGTAATATGATCCGCGTCCGCAGCGCTGCCCCCGTTCCCGCAGACAAGTATCTTGCCGCCCCGTTCCACGGTTTCCCGCAGCAATTCCCCCGCCCCCGCAATATCATCCCCGCAGGATTCAAGCGCGGGATACCTTTCAAGCAAGCGCTCGAACTCCAAAGGATACTCCATTTTGCCGCCCCTTATTCCCGGAGTATACCACACAGAATTCCTGCGTTCAAGAGCCGGCCGCCGCGTTGACAAGAGCCCCAAATGATGTATAATCCTACTTGTGAAATCCCTGGAAATTTTCGCGGGCGGCGGCGGGCTTGCCCTGGGAGTAACCGCAGCGGGCTTTGTCCATACCGGCCTTGTTGAATGGGACGCTGATTCCGCGAAAACCCTTTACCATAATTATAAACGCTTCGGCTTTACCGGCGAACAGGAATGGATATTTAATGATGATATTCATAACGTATCGTTTTCCGGCTACGAAGGCAAAATCGACTTATTGTCCGGCGGCCCGCCCTGTCAGCCGTTTTCCATAGGCGGCAAGCACAGAGCCTATAATGATAAACGTGACTTGTTTTCCGAGGCAGCGCGGGCCCTCGCCGAGATACGCCCCAAAGCTTTTGTTTTTGAAAATGTCCGCGGGCTCCTGCGGAAAAGTTTTTCCAAATATTTTGGATATATTATTTTACAGTTAAATTATCCCGAGATCTCAAGAGAGGAAAATGAAACCTGGCTCGGTCATTTGGCGCGGCTTGAAAAATACCACACCGGCGCCAGTGAAAAAGGCCTTTCTTACCACGTTGTTTTCCGGCTGGTCAATGCCGCTGATTACGGTATTCCGCAAAAACGTGAAAGAGTCTTTATCATCGGTTTTAGAAGCGATATAAACGGAAATTGGTCTTTCCCTGCCGCAACCCATTCGGAGGAAGCGTTAAATTATACTAAATCTATTACAAAGGAATATTGGGATAAACATTCCGTTAAATGCGCCGGTAATTCCCGGCCCGTAAACGTATCGCTGTTTGATACGCCCGAAAAAAAGCCGTGGGTGACGGTGCGGGATGCGATAGGCGATTTACCTGACCCCGCCAAAACAAACGATTATTACAACCATAAATTTCAAGGCGGGGCGAAATCTTACCCGGGGCATACCGGCAGCATCATGGACGAACCGGCGAAAACCATTAAGGCCGGGGCGCACGGCGTCCCCGGCGGCGAAAATATGATTGTATTGGACAACGGAATGCTCCGTTATTTAACGGTGAGAGAGGCGGCAAGAATACAAACTTTTCCCGACGATTATTTTTTTCCCTGTTCCTGGACGGAAAGCATGAGGCAGATTGGCAATGCCGTTCCGGTAAAACTCGGCGCTCTTGTCGCCGATTCCGTCAAGAAAACTTTGGGTTCTTTGCGGAGGAAAAAGTAAACAATGGATACGAAAATTTTTAATCCTTTGGACAAACATAACCTTGGCGTAAGCATTGCCGATACGATATTCAAAAAAGAAGTTTTCCGCTTGAAAGAGGTGCCGCCTTTTAACGGCGCGGGTGTTTACGCGATTTACTATAAAGGCGATTTTCCGCTTTACGCGAAAATAACCGAGAAAAACAAAAAGGATTTTGTCCAGCCCATTTACGCCGGAAAAGCCATACCCGAAGGGGGACGCAAAGGCGGTCTCGGTTTGGATATGCCCGTAGGCGAATATCTGTACAAGCGCCTCAGAGAACACAGAAAGTCAATTGAAGCGGCGGAAAATCTGGACATCGGTGATTTTTACTGCCGTTTTTTGGTTGTCGATGACATTTGGATACCGTTAGGCGAATCTTTGCTGATAGAAAGGACAAAACCCCTCTGGAATATTGTTGTTGACGGTTTTGGCAACCACGATCCCGGAAGCGGCCGTTACAACCAGCAAATCTCCCCATGGGACACAGTACATCCCGGCAGAAGCTGGGCGAAGAAGTTACAAAAAGGAAAGCCGGAAGAAGAAAT
>JAIRRR010000100.1 GCA_031255875.1 Treponema sp. | reverse complement strand
GCAATATCCCCCTCCCCGTTAAGGGCGATTTTATAGTAGTCGGGATTGGTGAAGCCGCCGTGGGGGGTTTCCTCAAGTTTTTTCGTCACTTCCGGCAGGGCCTGTTCCGAAAGATCTATATCCTTTTTCCCGGCTTCTTCCGGCAAAATGTCCTGCGCGTCATCGCCGCCGGGGAAAGGGGAAGAAAAATCAGCCTCGAATTTGTCTGATGGATCGGTTCCTATACCGACTTCGTTCAGCAGGGCCGCGATTTCCGGGTCCAGTTCGTCGTTCTGCGCCATAAGAGTTTGCCGATACCTCCGTTAAATTTAATTATAGATCAACTGTCAAGAAAAACGATAGACGCCGGGGTTGGGGCAGGGTCAGTCCGCTTTCGCGATATTTTGGAATTCGTCGGAAGCCGCGATAAAAATATCGACCAGGGCCGGATCGAAATGGGTGCCCTTTCCCTGGGCGATTATCCGCGCGGCTTCTTCATGGGTGCAGGCTTTCTTGTAGGGGCGTTCGGCGATCAGCGCGGCGTATACATCGGCAATGGCCATTATCCGGCCCTGAAGGGGGATATTGTACCCTTTAAGGCCGTAAGGGTACCCGCTCCCGTCCCACCGTTCGTGGTGGCTCCCGGCGAACGCCTTCGCGTGCCGGAGGAAATCGGTTTCGGCGGAGCCTTTCTGTATATCGGCCTCGATATCCTCGATGATCTTTACCCCCAGGAGGGTATGCCTTTTCATTTCAGCGTACTCTTCGTCCGTTAATTTGCCGGGCTTGAGCAGGATCTGGTCCTTGATCGATACTTTTCCCAGATCGTACAGCCGGGTCGATTGGAGCAGAAACTGCCTTTCCCAGGACTGGACAACGTCCTGGTAGATATTGTTTTTTGCGAGCACGTCCAGGAGCACTTCGACGTACTTGTGCGTCCTGTCTGTATGCCCGCCGGTTACCTCGTCCCGCCTTGCCACCAGCTCCGTCACGGTCCTGAGTATGTTCCATTGCAGTTCTTCCAGGGCTTTTGTCTTTTCCCGCTCCATCCTCCGGAGTTTTTCCTCGTACTCGCTGACAATCTTTCCATGGGATTCCAGGCGGAACTGGGTTTCGACACGCCTGAAGAGCAGCTGGCAGGAATAGGGCTTTAGCATATAGTCGGCGGCCCCAAGGGCCAGGCATTCCGCCTCGCATTCGGGCCCGATCTCGGAAGTAAGGAAAATTACCGGAATGTCCCTGGTCCGTTCGTTCGCTTTGAGGATTTTGATGGTCTCATAACCGTCCATGACCGGCATGCTGATATCCAGGAGAATCAGATCCACTTTGACCTTTTCAAGGATCTGAAAAAGCTTCCCGGCGGAAGGAGCGGTGAAAACATCGTAATCTTTGATAAGCATCTTGCTGCCAATTTTCAAATTGACAGGCGAATCATCTACCAGAATTATCTTTCTTCTGTCGCTCACAATAGGTCTGGAAAATCCCTCCCCTTACGATAGTTCGCCATAGAAGTTACACTCGAAATATGTTTCATATTATTCTAAAAATTTGTTAGTGTCAACAGAAACGCAAAAAAACCCAGCAATTTTATAAAGAATTCGTAAAAAAATACAATACCGCGAAATATTCTTTCGCCGCGATGCGGGGGCGCGGGGCTATTTTAACGCCAGGCCCCCGTTCCGCAATGCGCGCCAGGCCCCGGCGGCGTCTTTGCCCAGGATTTCGAGCAGCCCGCAGTACAGTTCCGCCGCTTCCGTCCCGGGGCCGCCGGCCGCCTCTTCGAGCAGCGCCGCTACGCGCCCCGCCATGCCCAGGGCGTCCCGGCAGCCGGATGTTCCCCGGTTTTCCGCGCCGGGCCGGCCTTCCGCTGCGGCTTTTTCCGCCGCGCCCGCCCTTACGGTGATGCCGTGCCTTTCGAGCCTCCAGCTCCATTCAAGGCGGGCCTTGCCGCGATTGCCGCTCAGCATCGGCCTTGAGCCGAGAAACAGCGCCTGCCCGGCGTTTTCCCCGGGAACCGCTGCACGGGAAGCGTCCCGGTCGCGGGCGTAAACTTCGAGCATATCCGCCACCAGAAGGGGCGGGACAGAGGGCGCGGGGACCTTGAAGGGGAAGGCCTCCGCGACCGGGAAGGCGGCGTCCCCGGCAAGCCAGAAGGCGAGGAGCCGGTCAAGCGGATCGCCGAACTTGGCGAAACGTTCTTCCCCCTGAAAGCCCAGATCGTTGCGGGTAACGCCGCCGGGCAGGGCCGGATCCGGGGGATCGATAACTTTGAGGCCGGGGCGGCGGCCCTGCTGCCATTCGGCGTAAAGCCGGGAATGGCAGCTGAGGACGAACTGGTGCCAGAAGGCCGAATCCAAAAGCCCGGCCTCGAAAAGCTGGCGCGTTATTTCCGCCGAATCGATTATTTCCCGCTTGTCCTCGTCCCAGTAGCCATAGATAAGGTAGGCATGGGTCAGGATCCCCTGTTCCTTGAACGCGGCGCAGGAGCGGACCACCTCTCTCAGGCCTATACCTTTCCCTATCCGTTTGAAGCCGCTTTCGGTGGCTACCTCGATCCCGGCGGAAACCCCCAGAAGGCCCCCGGCCGCAAGCACGGCGGCGGCATCCGGGGTATAGTCCTTTTCAAAGCGGATGTTCCCCCAGAACACCAGCGGCAGCCCTGCCGCCCGGTTGAGTTCCGCGAAACGCAGCAGCGAGGAGGCCGGGGCGGCTTCGTCCACAAAATGCACGCCCCGGACGCCGGTCTTCTCCGCCTGATCCAGGAGATGGTCGAACAGGGCGTCCGGGTCTACAGGCACGAAGTCGCGTATATAGTCCAGGGTAACGTCGCAGAAAGCGCAAGCGTGCCAGTAACAGCCGTAGGCGAGGTACGCCTTGAGCCAGCGGCCGTCCGACCAGAGCCGGTGCATGGGGTTCGCGTCGTCCACCGGGTAACAGTAACGGGAAAAATCCGCGCCGGTGTAATCGGGGAAAACGGTCCGCGCTGCTTCCCGCTCTTCCTCCTCCCGGCGCAGATCTCCGGCGGACAGCGGGGGGCCGCCCGTTATCCCCGGCCCGGCAATAACGCGGCCGCCGCTGCGGTACATGGTCCTGTAGAGCGGGCCGTCCGGGCGGCTGTTTCCGCCGCTTGCTTCCAGAATCGCCTCCAGGGAGCCGTATCCCTTGTCAAAGGAAAGGTAGTCGGAATAGTCGAAGATTTCCGCGCCGCCCGCCTTTTCCCCGGCAAAACGAAGTTCCGTATTTACAAAGCCGCCCCCGGCAACAACTGCCAGGCGGCCGGCAAAACGCCGTCTGGCGGACCGGGCGCAGGCAAGGGCCCCGGCAAGGCAGCCGGGGAAGGGGATGCTGATACAAACAACCAGGGGAGCGGCGCTTTCTGCTGCCGGCAGCGCGGCGGCCGCCTCTTCCAGCCTGTCCCATTCGCCCTCAAGCCAGGGCTCGTAGAATTCCCGCAATAGGTACCCCGAACTGTCCTGTTTCGCCTGGGAGAAATCCGCAGCGCCGGCCCCGCCCCCCCGGTAGCGCACCAGGGCGAAGGCTCGGTCTACGGCGGCGGCGATAAAACCCGCCAGGTCCGCGAGCAGCTTCCCGGCCAAAAGCGCCGCCGCGTCTGCCGGCGGCTGCCCGCCAAAAGAGGCCAGGGCCGCGTCGAAACGGGGGCCCGAGGGCAGGACCCCGTTGGCCAGGGTGAGAAGATGGCCCCACTCCCGGTCCCGCCCGCGCAAGAAGGCGGAAAACCTTTCTATACAGGAAAGCCAGCGTTCTTCTTCGGATAAAAAACGCGCAACATCGTAACGCGGGCCGGGCCCTTCGGCGTTTTCCGCCGGATTCGCCCCGCGCCCGAAAATTTCCCGGGCCCGGGCGAATATCCTCCCAAGCCCCGCAGGGCAGAACACCTGTTCAAAAAGGGCGATGGAATGGTCGGCGGCAATACAGGGAAAGCCCCGCTTTTCCAGGAACGATCTCAGGTAGTAGACGGCGGGATAGGGAGAGTTGAGCTGGACAAGGGGCGGCTGGGCAAGGTAGATCATTTGAGTTTTTCGTTCTGGCGGAACGAAGGGCATCGGGTCCCGGTGGCCCGGAAAATTTCCGCCTGCGGCAGATCCCGGCACTTGATTCCGAAAACCGCGCACGAGCGGGGAAATGCCGGGTCCCAGCTAACTTTAAAGTAAGCGCACCTAAGGCAGTTCGGCCTGCGGCTCTTTCCGGCCGGCGGTAAATCCCCCTCCTTCATGGGCAAAATCCGGCCCCTATCGCGGCATATTGACGGGATTCACGGTCGTCTTGAGAACAACGTTACCGTATTCCACAGCCTTGATAAAGACACTCCTCTGAGCGTCCCCGTTACTGTCCAGTATTATCTGTCCGGTTACCCCGGCAAAATTCCCCCTGGTAGCGGCGATAGCCGCGCGGATTTTTTCCGGGTCTGCGGACTGGGCGCGGCTGATCGCGTCCAGGGCAAGCAAATAACTGTCATAGGCCAGGGCGGTAACTGCGGGAGGATTGAGATCGTCGTTCCGGGCCCTGTATTCCCGGATAAAGATCGCCGCCCTGGGAGTTGAAGCCACATCCAGGTTGTAGTGGCTGGCAAAGGACAGGCCTTCCAGTCCCTCGCCGCCCGCAGCAAAAAAATCGGGAATGTCGAGATTAGCCGGGCCGATGATAGGGGCGTTGATCCCCAGGTTTCTCGCCTGCCTTATTATCTGCACGGCTTCCTGGTAATTCGCCGCGATAAAGATTACATCGGGGTTGAGTTCCCGGACGCTCGGCAGTTCGTACGGGTCGTCCCTGATGCCGGCCAGCAAACCGGAAAAATCCTGATTTATCCCCGCGTAAATTTCAAATTCGTCAATAATACTGTTGTAACCCCTCCTCCCGCTGCGGTAGGTGACGAAAAATTCCTCGAAACGTTTGACAATATCATCGTGCAGAATCTCAAAAGCGCTGTTGCTCTGCTCGTAGATAATAACCCCTCTATGCGTGCCCAGGGCGTCATTGGCGTATTTGGCCAGGGCGTTGGCCTGGCTGGCGTCGTTAAAACATATTCGGAAATAGTAGTCGTTTTGGGCGGTGATCCGGGGGCCGGTGCAGGTTATGCCGATAGCGGGCACCTTGTTTATCCGGATTACGTCGCTTGCGGCGCTCGCGAGGCCGGAGTCCCAGGTCCCAAGTATTACCGAGGCTTTTTCCCGGTCAATGAGCATCTGCACCGCCGTAACGGTATCTTCCCGCTCCGACTTGTTGTCTTCCACGGCAAGGCGCACCCAGTAGGTCCTGCCGCCGATTTCCACCGTCGGGTAAAGCTCGTGCGCCAGCTCTATCCCTTCAAGTTCAAGATAGCCGCCCCCGGACTGCATCCCGGTAAGCGGTTCCAATACGCCGATAGTGATATAGTCGCCGTCCCGCCACCTCTG